>NZ_QHJN01000293.1:0-5274 GCF_003947565.1 Actinomadura sp. WAC 06369
CGCCCGTTCAGTCCCGCCCGTTCAGTCCCGCCCGTTCACGCCGCGTCCTCCGCCTTCTTCTTGAGCGGTTCCCACCAGCCGCGGTTGTCGGCGTACCACCGGACGGTCGAGGCCAGGCCGTCGTCGAACGCGATCCGCGGGGCGTACCCGAGGGCCCGCAGCTTGGCGTCCGACAGCGAGTACCGCCGGTCGTGGCCGGGACGGTCCGCGACGCGCTCGACCGACGACCAGTCGGCGCCCAGCATCTCCAGCAGGCGGCCCGTCAGCTCCAGATTGGTCAGCTCGGCCGTGCCGGCGATGTGGTACACCTCCCCGGGCGCACCGCGCTCGACCACGGCCCAGATGCCCCGGCAGTGGTCGTCCACATGGATCCAGTCCCGCACGTTCCCGCCGTTGCCGTACAGCGGCACCCGCAGGCCGTCCAGCAGGTTCGTGGTGAAGAGCGGGACGACCTTCTCCGGGTACTGGTACGGCCCGTAGTTGTTCCCGCAGCGCGTGATCGACACCGGCAGGCCGTGGGTGCGGGCGTACGCACCGGCGATCATGTCCCCGCCCGCCTTGGCGGCCGCGTACGGCGAGTTCGGCGCGATCCGGGCGTCCTCGTCCCACGAACCCGTCTCGATGCTGCCGTACACCTCGTCGGTCGACACCTGCACGACGCGCGGCACGCCCGCGTCCAGGCACGCCTGCATGAGCGTCTGGACGCCCTGCACGTTGGTGCGGACGAACTCGCCGGCGCTGGCGATCGACCGGTCCACGTGCGACTCCGCCGCGAAGTTGACCACGACGTCGTGGCCGGGGACCAGCTCGGCGAGCAGCCCGGCGTCGCAGATGTCGCCGTGCACGAACGTGTGCCCGTCCGCGACCGGCGCCAGGTTGGCCGGATTGCCGGCGTAGGTGAGCCGGTCGAGCACGGTGATCTCGGCCTCGCCCGCGAGCGACCGCACGAAGTGCGAGCCGATGAACCCGGCCCCGCCGGTGACCAGAACGCGCCGTCCCATAGCCCTGTCCGTCCCTCTCAGCTGCTGATCTGCACGGTGCTGTGGTCGCCGAGCACCAGGCGGTGCGCCCGCGGCACCCGGGGCACGGGGGTGACCCGCACCTCGCGGCCGATCAGCGACACCTCGATCCGGCCGACGCCGTCGATGGACGCGCCGCGGAGGACGATCGAGTACTCGATCTCGCTGTCCAGCACGGCGCAGTCCCGGTCGATGGAGGTGAACGGGCCCACGTAGGAGTCGCGCACGACCGAACCGGCGCCGATGACCAGCGGCCCGACCAGCCGCGAGCCGGTCACCGCGGCGCCCTCCTCCACCACGACCCGTCCGATCAGCTCCGACGCGGCGTCCACCGAGCCCCGCACCGACGGTTCGAGGCCCTCCAGCACCAGCCGGTTGACCTCCAGCATGTCGGTGACGTTGCCGGTGTCCTTCCAGTAGCCGGTGATCACGGTGGACTCGACCCGGCGGCCCGCCGACATCAGTCCCTGGATCGCGTCCGTGATCTCCAGTTCGTTCCGCCAGGACGGCGTCAGCCCGGCGACGATCTCGTGCACCGCCGGAGTGAAGAGGTAGACGCCGACGAGCGCCAGGTCGCTCTTGGGGTGCCGCGGCTTCTCCTCCAGCCCGGTCACGCGGCCCGCCGCGTCCAGCACGGCGACGCCGAAGGCGCGCGGATCGGACACCCGGGTGAGCATGATCTGCGCGTCGGGGCGCTCGGCGCGGAACCGGTCGACCAGGCCGGTGATGCCGCCGACGATGAAGTTGTCGCCCAGGTACATGACGAAGTCGTCGTCGCCGAGGAAGTCGCGGGCGACCAGCACCGCGTGGGCGAGGCCGAGCGGGGCGTGCTGGGGGATATAGGTCACCTTCAGCCCGAACGCCGAGCCGTCGCCGACCGCCGCGCGGATCTCGGGGGCGGTGTCGCCGACGATGATGCCGGCCTCGCCGATCCCGGCGTCCGCGATCGCCTCCAGGCCGTAGAACAGCACCGGCTTGTTGGCGACCGGGACCAGCTGCTTGGCCGAGGTGTGGGTGATCGGCCGCAGCCGCGATCCGGCGCCGCCCGCCAGGACGAGTGCCTTCATGCGGACGCCCGCCGAACGGTCTGGTTCACGAGGGACTCCCGGAGGCCGTGGGGGCCGTGGTGGCTGCGGGTAGGGACGCGCCCTGATTCCGTGGGACGGTCAACATGGTTGTTGAAGGCGGCAGAAAGCGCGCTCCCTTACCTTTGTAGTTTTACGGAGCGTGCCGACCGCGTGACGGCGTACCGGCGCGACCGCCCCGGGGAGTGCCGGGCGAGTAAGTAAAGGTGGCGCCGGGGTGAAGCCGCCTCGGTCACCACGGCAGCGGGCGGCCGTCCCGGAAGAACCCGCCGGTGGGCCCGTCGTCGGGGAGCGTGGCCGCCCAGACGACGCCCGCCGCGCCGTCGGCGACCGGCCGGCCGCCGGGGCCGCCCATGTCGGTCGCGACCCAGCCGGGGCACACCGCGTTGACCAGGATGCCGTCGTGCCGCAGTTCGGCCGCCAGCATCCGGGTGAGGGCGTTGAGCGCGACCTTGGACGCGGTGTAGGCGGGGGTGCCGCCGCCCATGTTCGTCAGCGAGGCCACCTCGCTGGACACGTTGACGATCCGGCCGTGCCCGCTCTCGCGCAGCAGCGGCAGCATCGCCCGCACCAGCCGCCACGGGCCGTACAGGTTCGTCTCGGCCGCCTCCCGCACCACGTCCAGGTCGGCGTCGGCGGCGCGCTGCCACGTGTCGTAGGTGATCGCGGCGTTGTTCACCAGGACGTCCAGCCGCCCGAACCGCTCGGCGACCGCCTCCGCGGCCCGCGCGGCGTCGCCGTCCGACGTGACGTCGAGCCGCAGCGGGACCTGCCCCCGGACGGCCGCGGGGGAGCGGGCCGCCGCGATCACCGTGTGCCCGCGCTCGGCGAGCCGGGCGCAGACCTCCCGCCCGATCCCCCGGTTCGCTCCGGTCACCAACGCGATCATCGTCCGGCTCCTCTCCTCGGAACGGCACGATCGTGCGGCCGCGCGCGCTTCCGCGTCCAATACCCGCCGTGATAGCCGTTGGCCATGGACGGTCATCTGCGCGATCTGCGGTACTTCGTCGCGGTCGCCGAGGAGCTGAACTTCACCCGCGCCGCCGAGCGCCTGTTCGTCTCCCAGCCCGCGCTGAGCAAGCAGATCCGCCGCCTGGAGGACGACCTGCGGGTGCGGCTGTTCGAGCGCGACCGGCGCACGGTGGCGCTCACCGCGCCCGGGGAGGCGCTGCTCCCGGCCGCGCGCGAGATGCTCGGCCGCTGGGACCAGGCGCAGCGCGAGGTCGCCGACGCGGCGGCCGCGGCGGCCGCCGTGCTGACCGTCGGGCTGTCCACGAGCGTCGGCCGCGGCCTGCTCGCCGCCGTCCGCGACCGGTTCGCCGAGCGCCGCCCCGGGTGGCGGCTGCGGATGCGGCAGGTCGACTGGACGGACGCCAGCGCCGGGCTCGCGTCCGGGGACGTCGACGTCGCGTTCGTCTGGCTGCCCGTCCCCGCCGAGGACGCCTTCCACCTGCGGGTGGTCGCGCGGGAGCCGCGCTGGGTCGCGTTCCGCGACGACCACCGGCTCGCCGGCCGCGGCGAGGTCGACTTCGCGGACCTGCTGGACGAGCCGTTCCTCGCCCTCCCGGAGAGCGCGGGCCCGCTGCGCGACCACTGGCTCGCCGCCGCGCACCGCGGCGGCCGTCCCGTCCGGGTCGGCGCGACGGTGGCGAACGCGGACGAGACGTTCGCGGCGATCGAGGAGGGCAGCGGCATCGTGCTGCTGTCCGCCGGGAACGCGGCGATCTACCGCCGTCCGGGCGTGCGCGCCGTCCCGGTCGCCGGCCTGCCGCCGTCCGAACTGGCCGCCGCCTGGCGCCGCGGCGACGACCGGACGGCCGTCCGCGACTTCGTCGACGCGCTCCCGACCGCGACGTGACCTGGACGATTCGTCGTTTTCTTGACGTTTGGCCGCGTTTTGTCGTCGGTGGGCCCGGGGACTTACGCCTTGCTGACGTCCATGCATTTCGGGGGAGGAAACGCATGAAGAGGGTCATGACCGGAGCGCTGATCGCCGCCGTCGCCGCCGCCGGGGGGATCGGCGGGACCGCCGCGGCCGCCGAACCGCAGCCGCGGCAGCAGACCCAGGACTGCCGCACCTACTCGAGCACCACCCGGTGCGGCGACGTCCGGCTCGACGAGAAGCAGCGCGCGTGCGTGTCCTCCAGCGTCCGGCTCGGCATGACCGAGCGCCGGGCGGAGGTGGAGTGCCAAGCCTTCCGCTGACGGACGGCCGCGGGCCCGCCCCCCGGACGCCTTCCGGGGGGCGGGCCCGCGCTCGCGGACGGCCCGCGCCCGGGGCGGTCGGCGCCGTGATCCTCGTCATGGCGGCCGCACCGCGCGGCGCGCGCGTGAGGAAGTCGACGTCCCGGCGTCCCAGGGGTGGTGATCGCCGCCCCGGCGATGCATTGTGGACTGGGCCGCACCCGTTTCCGAAGGTGATTCCTAGCGCAGGGTGGTGATTTGCGATCGCACCGGCGAACGGGGCAGTCTGGGGACCGAGAACGCCCACGAGTAGCACGTCCGCTACGAGGGGAAACCGAGATCAGGTCCGGGGACCGCGTTATGCGCCGCGCGTCTCCGGGCGCACCGGGAGCCGAGGAGCCCCGGGACGACGGCGCTGAAGGAGCCCGACGATGACCGAGAATGACGGCGCGCAGGGACCGCAGCGGCCGTTGCCGGAAGACGAGGGCCAGGCCACGCCCCCGGAGGGGCAGGGAGAGCAACCTCCCGCCCGTCCGCTGGGCGAGCGCACCGTGGTGTTCGGTGCACCGCAGCTGGGCGGCCAGGCCCGCCCCGCCGCGCAGCCGCCGCAGCCCCCCGCCCCGCACCAGCAGCCGTCCGCGGGCCGGCAGCAGCCGGCCCAGCAGCCGCCCGCGCCGCAGCAGGGCGACCGCCCGGTGTCGCCGCCTCCGCCGACCATGGTGGAGCAGCCCGCCCAGCAGTTCGGCGAGCAGCCGCCGGGCTGCCCGTAGGGCTGCGGCGGCTTCCCGCCCCCGGAGCAGCAGCAGTACGGGCAGCCCCCGCAGCAGCAGCCCGGGTACCCGCAGCAGCCCGCGCACGGCGCCCCAGCCGGGCGCGCAGCAGTTCGGCCAGCAGGACTACGGGCAGCAGTCGCCCTACGGCCAGCAGCAGCAGTACGGGCAGCCCGACCAGCAGCAGTTCGGCCAGCAGCAGCCCTATGACCAGCA
>NZ_QHJN01000294.1:0-5272 GCF_003947565.1 Actinomadura sp. WAC 06369
GTGGTGGCGCTCGCGTTTCCCGAGCGGGTCGCGCGGGTCCGGGCGGAGGGCGGGCGCGACTTCCTGATGGCGTCCGGGACGGGCGCGGTCCTCGCCGACGGGTCGGCGCTCGCGGGGGCGCGGCCCCGGTGGCTCGCGGTCGCGGCGGCCGACCGTCCGGCGGGGGCGCCGTCGGCGCGGATCCGGCAGGCCGTGGTGATCGACGAGGACGTCGCCCGGTTCGCGGCGGCGCCGCTCGCGGCGTCCGGGGACGAGGTCGCGTGGCGGGACGGGGACGTGGCGGCGCGGCGGGTCGAGCGGCTCGGGGCGATCGAGCTGGACGTGCGCCCGCTGCGCGACCCTGATCCCGAGCGGGTGCGGGCGGCGCTGGCCGACGGCGTCCGCGCGGCGGGCACCGGCGTGCTGACCTGGACGCCCGCCGCGGCGGCGCTCCGGGAGCGCCTCGCGTTCCTGCACCGGACGCTGGGGGAGCCGTGGCCGGCCGTGGACGACGGGGCGCTGCTCGCGCACGTCCCGGACTGGGCGACGGCGGCGGGCGCCCGCGACCGCGCGGGACTCGCCCGCATCGACGTCGCGGCGGCCCTGCGCGGCCTGCTCCCGTGGGACCTGGCGGCGCGGCTGGACGAGCTGGCCCCGGAGCGGATCGAGGTCCCGTCGGGCTCCCGGATCCGGGTGGACTACGCGCCCGAGCAGCCCGTGCTGGCCGTGAAGCTGCAGGAGCTGTTCGGGTGGGACGCCGCGCCCCGGCTGGCGGGCGGGCGGGTGCCGGTGGTGGTGCACCTGCTGTCCCCGGCGGGGCGCCCGGCCGCCGTCACCGCGGACCTCGCGTCGTTCTGGCGCGAGGGGTACCGGGCGGTGCGCGCCGAGCTGCGCGGCCGGTATCCGCGGCATCCGTGGCCCGACGACCCGGCGTCGGCCGTCCCGACGAAACGGGCGAACCGGCGGCGGTAGGGGTCAGCGGCGCGAGGCGATCAGGACCTCGATGCCGTCCAGGATGCGCGCGAGGCCGAACTCGAACGCGTGGCGCGGGCCGACGGCGCCCTGGTACTCCCTTCCGGCGCTCGCGCCGACGCGGGCGCTCAGCGGGTACGCGTCGCCGCCCGTGTCGAGCCGCTCCAGCAGCGGCGCCAGCGTCTCCCACCACTGCACGTCGCTCATGCCGGTGCGCCGCTCGGCCTCGGCGACGCTGACCGAGACGCGCGCGGAGCTCTCGGCGAAGCCGGTGACCAGGGCGACCACCGAGTCCATCTCGACGTCGGTCAGGCCGATGCCGTCGACGGCGCGCAGCTCGAACTCGTACTTGGCGAAGATCGCCGGCCCCATCGGCGGGCGGACGACCGAGACGTGCAGCAGCCAGGGGTGCCGGTGGTACAGGTCCCAGTTGTCGCGGGCGAGGTGCTCGAGCTTGGGGCGCCAGCCGCCGGGGACGCCGTCGGGCGGGGTCAGTTCGGCGAGGGCGCGGTCGAACATGACGTCGATCAGCTCGGCCTTGCTGGGGACGTAGGTGTAGATCGACATCGGGGCGACGCCCAGTTCGTCGGCGACGCGCCGCATCGACAGGGCGTCCAGGCCCTCGGCGTCGGCGACCGCGATCGCGGTCCGGACGATCTCCTCGACCGTCAGTTTGGGTTTCGGGCCGCGCTTGGGGGCGGGCGGGACGCCCCACAGGAGTTCGAGGCTGCGCTGGGGGTCGCCGCCGCCGCTGTACTCGGTCGTCACGCTCGCATCCTCCCAAAGAAGTCCGCTGCCCGGGATGAAACTCTGTACGACGTACGTTATATTGCCCGGGATGGTTAATCCGTATTGTGTACGGAGTTTCGGGAGAGTGATGACAGAGCCACAGTTCGCGATCGACGCGGCGGGGCTGCGGAAGACCTACGGCGCCACCCGCGCGCTGGACGGCCTGGACCTGCGGGTGCCCGCGGGGACGGTGCACGGCGTGCTCGGCCCCAACGGCGCGGGCAAGACGACGTGCGTGCGCGTGCTCGCCACGCTCGCCCGTCCCGACGCGGGACGGGCGGCGGTCGCGGGGCACGACGTCGTGCGCGACCCCGGACGGGTCCGGACGCGCATCGGGCTCGTCGGGCAGCACGCCGCGGTCGAC
Organism: Actinomadura sp. WAC 06369; assembly: GCF_003947565.1. Lineage (NCBI taxonomy): Bacteria > Bacillati > Actinomycetota > Actinomycetes > Streptosporangiales > Thermomonosporaceae > Actinomadura > Actinomadura sp. WAC 06369. The sequence continues at coordinate 2,105 of NZ_QHJN01000294.1, forward strand.
GAGGTGCTCACCGGACGGCAGAACCTCGTGATGTTCGGGCGCCTCTACCACCTGGGCGCCCGGTGGGCGCGGCGGCGGGCCGACGAGCTGCTCGAGCGGTTCCGGCTCGCCGACGCCGCGGACCGTCCGGCGGGGCAGTACTCCGGCGGCATGCGGCGCCGCCTCGACCTCGCGGCGGGGATGATCCTGGCGCCGTCCGTCCTGTTCCTGGACGAGCCCACCACCGGGCTCGACCCGCGCAGCCGCATCGAGGTGTGGGACGCGGTCCGCTCGCTCGCCGACGGCGGCACCACCGTCCTCCTCACCACCCAGTACCTGGAGGAGGCCGACCGGCTCGCCGACGCGATCTCGGTGATCGACCGGGGCCGCGTCATCGCCGAGGGCGCGCCGGACGAGCTCAAGTCCCGGCTCGGCGGCGACCACCTGGAGGTCGTCCTGGAGGACGCCGGCGCGCTCGCGGCGGCCGCGGCGGTCGTCGCCCGGATCGCCGGGACCGAGCCCGAGGTGGACGCCGACGCGCTGCGGATCGGCGCGCCCGTCCGCGACCGGGTCGGGGCGCTGACCGGCGCGGTCCGGGCGCTGGACGAGGCGGACGTGCGGGTCGCCGACATCGGGGTGCGGCGGCCCACGCTCGACGAGGTGTTCCTGCACCTCACGGGCGACCCGGTCGGCGAGAACGAGGAGGTGCCCGCGTGACCGCGGCGACGATGCCGCCGATCCCGGAGCTCCCGCGCGGCCCGCTGGGGCGGCTGCGGTGGGCGGCGGCCGACGGGTGGACGCTCACCCGGCGGGCGCTCACGCACTGGGTCAAGCGCCCGGACCAGCTCGTCATGGGACTGGCGTTCCCGGTGCTCGTCGTGCTGATGATGGGCTACCTGTTCGGCGGCCAGATGGACGTCCCGGGCGGGGACTACCGGGAGTTCATCATCCCGGGGATGTTCGCCATGACGATGGTGTTCGGGGTCGAGGCCACGTTCACCGCGGTCGCCGCCGACGCCGCCAAGGGCGTGTCCGACCGGTTCCGGGCGATGCCGATGTCGCCGTCCGCCGTGGTGGTGGGGCGCGGCGCCGCCGACCTGGTCGACTCGATCGCGGCGCTGTCGGTGATGGCGCTGTGCGGCCTGGCGATGGGCTGGCGCGTCCACGACGGGATCCTCCCCGCGCTCGCCGGCCTGGGCCTGCTGCTGCTCCTGCGGTTCGCCCTGGTCTGGGTCGGGGTGTACCTGGGGCTGGTCGCCAAGGGGCCCGAGTCGGTGATGATGATCCAGATCCTGGTGTGGCCGATCGGGTTCCTGTCGAGCGCCATGGTCGCGCCCAGCACGATGCCGGGGTGGCTGGGGACGGTCGCCGAGTGGAACCCCATGTCGGCCACCGTCACCGCCTGCCGGGACCTGTTCGGCGACCCCGCGCAGGCCGCGCTCGCCGGGGACTCCTGGGCCGCCGGCAACGCGCTGCCGATGGCGGTGGCGTGGCCGCTGGCGATCACGGCGGTGTTCTTCCCGCTGGCGGTCCGCCGGTACCGCGCGCTCGGCCGCTAGGGCAGCAGGGACGCCCGGTGGCGCGCGAGCGCCAGCGCCGGGCGGCAGTCCGCGGGGACGGGCTCCGCGCCGTTCAGGGCGGTGCGGAGCCTGGCCCCGACGGACGCGGTGTCGTAGGGCTGCACGACGCACAGTTCGGCCTGCATCGCCTGCCGCGCCGCGGTCATCAGCGCGGGGACGTCGCCCACCGCGACCACCTCGGTCGGCGCGTCGCCGTAGGTCAGCCGGACGGCCAGCGCGTGCAGGCCCGCGGTCCCCTGCTCGGCGTAGCGGAACTCGCACACCAGGCGGTCGCCGTCGAGCGGGCCCTCCTGGATCAGCCACGCCTGGCCGGGGACGACGCGGCCGAGCGCGTCCTCCCACGGGGCGGGCGGGACGCCGCCCAGGGCGTCCGCCGCCTTGGCCGCCGCGCGGCGGCCCACCTCGGGGCCGATCGCGGCGAGCGCCCGCAGGAACGCCCGCGCCCCGGGCGTCCCGGCGGCGTGCAGGCAGCCGATCAGGTCGCCGAGCGCGGCGCGCCGGGCCTGCTCGTGCGGCGCCGCGGCCAGCAGGCCGCCGAGCTGCGCGGACGTCCACACCTCGGCCTGCAGGGCGGCGGGCAGCGCGGGCAGCGCGTCCGCCTCCCGCACGTAGGCGTCGTACACCTCGCGCAGGGCGGGCAGCAGGAGGGGCCGGGCGGACGGTCGGGTCGTGCTCACACCGCCAGCCTAGGGGACGCCCGGCCGCCCGCACCGTCCGCGATCAGTGGGCCCCGTCACGCCGCGCTGCCCGAGGTACCCCTTGTGACCTCGCTATTCCAGCCGGACGCTAACTAGTTCGCCATAGCGGCCTTACCACCGGCACCGGCCCGCGCCCTTCCGCGTCGAACGGGGCGTGGGAGACGGAAATCGAGATGCGGACGGTGGTGCGGAACCCGGATCCTTTTCCCGGGACCTTCGAAGCGACGTTCACTCCGCGCGTGGAGCGGACGCGGGCACCGGGCCCTGTTCGCTCGAAGCAACCGAGGGCGGGATCGGGAATGAGAGGAATCGAGACGACGGCACGGCTCGACTACCGCCTCCTGCTGGCGGTGGACATACAGCAGTACAGCAGGCGGGACGCCCGCGACCAGCTCGCCGCGCAGCACCAGCTCGCGGACGCGCTGGACCGCGCGGCGCACGGCATCGGACTCGACCGGGCGCGCTGGGAGAAGCAGGTCGGCGGGGACGGGGAGCTGGCGACGCTGCCGGCCGGCACCGACCCGGCGCCGGTCGCCGGCGGGTTCGCCATCGGGCTCGCGGCGGCGCTGCGGGAGGTGAACCGCCGCCCCGGGCGGCACCGGCTGCGGGTGCGGCTCGCGCTGCACTACGGCACGCTGACCGCGGGCCCGTTCGGACCGGCGGGCGACGCGCCCATCGTCGTCCAGCGCCTGCTGGACGCGGCGCCGCTGCGGCGCCTGCTGGACGACGGCGCCCGCGACCTGGCCTACGTGGTGTCCGACTCCCTCTACGAGGACGTCGTGCAGACGGGCTTCTGCGCGCTGGCGCCGGGCGCGTTCCAGCCGATGAAGATCACCGCGAAGGGGGCGGCGTTCCGCGGCCACCTCCTCACCGGGGCCCTCCCGGGCGACGCGGTGCGGGCGGGACGGGAC
>NZ_QHJN01000295.1:0-3243 GCF_003947565.1 Actinomadura sp. WAC 06369
GACAGCTCGAAAATTCACTTATCAAAACGGGTTCCCGTTTGTTTTCCAGGAACCACACAGGGACGCGAACAAACACACAGCGAGATGCTTTGAACGTTCAGTGTGTTCAAGCCACTCGGCCTATTAGTACCGGTCGACTCCACACGTTACCGCGCTTCCATCCCCGGCCTATCAACCCGATCGTCTCTCGGGGGCCTTACCCCACCCGAAGGTGGAAGGGAGAACTCATCTCGAGGAAGGCTTCCCGCTTAGATGCTTTCAGCGGTTATCCCAACCGAACGTAGCCAACCAGCCATGCCCCTGGCAGGACAACTGGCACACCAGAGGTCCGTCCGTCCCGGTCCTCTCGTACTAGGGACAGACCCTCACAATTCTCCTACGCGCGCAGCGGATAGGGACCGAACTGTCTCGCGACGTTCTAAACCCAGCTCGCGTGCCGCTTTAATGGGCGAACAGCCCAACCCTTGGGACCTACTCCAGCCCCAGGATGCGACGAGCCGACATCGAGGTGCCAAACCATCCCGTCGATATGGACTCTTGGGGAAGATCAGCCTGTTATCCCCGGGGTACCTTTTAGCCGTTGAGCGACACCACTTCCACACGTAGGTGCCGGATCACTAGGCCCTGCTTTCGCACCTGCTCGACACGTCCGTCTCACAGTCAAGCTCCCTTGTGCCCTTGCACTCGCCACCTGATTGCCAACCAGGCTGAGGGAACCTTTGGGCGCCTCCGTTACACTTTAGGAGGCAACCGCCCCAGTTAAACTACCCACCAGGCACTGTCCCCCACCCGGATCCACGGGTGCGGGTTAGACGCTCAAAACGACCAGAGTGGTATTTCACCAATGACTCCACCCGAACTGGCGTCCGAGCTTCACAGTCTCCCACCTATCCTACACAAGACGCTCCAAGCGCCAATGCCAAGCTGTAGTGAAGGTCCCGGGGTCTTTCCGTCCTGCTGCGCGAAACGAGCATCTTTACTCGTACTGCAATTTCGCCGGGCCTGTGGTTGAGACAGCGGGGAAGTCGTTACGCCATTCGTGCAGGTCGGAACTTACCCGACAAGGAATTTCGCTACCTTAGGATGGTTATAGTTACCACCGCCGTTTACCGGCGCTTAGATTCTCAGCTTCGACCCCCGAAAGGATCTAACCGGTCCTCTTAACGTTCCGGCACCGGGCAGGCGTCAGTCCGTATACAGCGTCTTACGACTTCGCACGGACCTGTGTTTTTAGTAAACAGTCGCTTCCCCCTGGCCTCTGCGACCACACCCAGCTCCCACCGCAAGGATGTTCACCAGGCATGGCCCCCCTTCTCCCAAAGTTACGGGGGCAATTTGCCGAGTTCCTTAACCACAGTTCACCCGATCGCCTTGGTATTCTCTACCTGACCACCTGAGTCGGTTTAGGGTACGGGCCGCCGGTACACTCGCTAGAGGCTTTTCTCGGCAGCATGGGATCACTCACTTCACCTAAAACGGCTCGGCATCACATCTCACCCTCAATGCGCCACGGATTTGCCTATGGCGCGGGCTACATGCTTACCCCAGGACAACCATCGCCTGGGCTGAGCTACCCTCCTGCGTCACCCCATCACTCACCTACTACCCCCTCGGGTCCCACGCTCCCCAACCAAGAGAACCCGAAGGTCCTCAAGGCGGTTCGGATGGTTAGCATCAGAGGATTCAGCGTTGGCGCATACCAGCGGGTACGGGAATATCAACCCGTTGTCCATCGACTACGCCTGTCGGCCTCGCCTTAGGTCCCGACTTACCCTGGGCGGATTAGCCTGCCCCAGGAACCCTTGGTCATCCGGCGCACACGTTTCTCACGTGTGATTCGCTACTCATGCCTGCATTCTCACTCCCACAGCCTCCACCACTCGATCACTCGGCGGCTTCACCGGCTGCAGGACGCTCCCCTACCCACCCCGAACAAGTCGGAGTGCCACGGCTTCGGCGGTGTGCTTGAGCCCCGCTACATTGTCGGCGCGGAATCACTTGACCAGTGAGCTATTACGCACTCTTTCAAGGATGGCTGCTTCTAAGCCAACCTCCTGGTTGTCACGGCAACTCCACATCCTTTACCACTTAGCACACGCTTAGGGGCCTTAGCCGATGATCTGGGCTGTTTCCCTCTCGACTACGAAGCTTATCCCCCGCAGTCTCACTGCCACGCTCTCACTTACCGGCATTCGGAGTTTGGCTGACGTCAGTAACCTTGTAGGGCCCATCAGCCATCCAGTAGCTCTACCTCCGGCAAGAAACACGCGACGCTGCACCTAAATGCATTTCGGGGAGAACCAGCTATCACGGAGTTTGATTGGCCTTTCACCCCTAACCACAGGTCATCCCCCAGGTTTTCAACCCTGGTGGGTTCGGGCCTCCACACCGTCTTACCGGCGCTTCACCCTGCCCATGGCTAGATCACCCCGCTTCGGGTCTACAGCATGCGACTCAAACGCCCTATTCAGACTCGCTTTCGCTACGGCTACCCGCCACCGGTTAACCTCGCCACACACCATAACTCGCAGGCTCATTCTTCAAAAGGCACGCCATCACCAACACAAGACGAATCTCATGAGGAGGCTCTGACGGCTTGTAGGCACACGGTTTCAGGTACTATTTCACGACCCCTCACCGGGGCACTTTTCACCTTTCCCTCACGGTACTGGTCCGCTATCGGTCATCAGGAAGTATTCAGCCTTACCACGTGGTCGTGGCAGATTCACACGGGATTTCACGGGCCCCGTGCTACTCGGGAACACACCCAAGAGACACCGCAATTTCGTCTACCGGACTCTCACCGTCTACGGTCGGCCTTCCCATGCCATTCGACTATCACGATGTTTTGTAACTCTTCGGCCCAGCGGCAGCTGAACCAGGATGGTCCCACAACCCCGCACACGCAACACCTGCCGGCTATCACACGCGCACGGTTTAGGCTAATCCGCTTTCGCTCACCACTACTCACGGAATCACTATTGTTTTCTCTTCCTGCGGGTACTGAGATGTTTCACTTCCCCGCGTTCCCACCAACCGTCCTATACATTCAGACGGCGGCGACACCCCATGACGGGTGCCAGGTTTCCCCATTCGGAAATCCCCGGATCAAAGTCTGGTTGCCGACTCCCCGAGGCATATCGCAGGCTCCCACGTCCTTCATCGGCTCCTGATGCCAAGGCATCCACCGTATGCCCTTAAAAACTTGAACACACAAAACGATCAAAACAAATCGCAGATGAG
>NZ_QHJN01000297.1:0-5242 GCF_003947565.1 Actinomadura sp. WAC 06369
GGGCTCGGGGTCCGAGGCGGCGCACCGGGCGCGCGCGGCGGGCGGGAGCGCGGGGTGGATCGGGCACCGGGCGCGGAAGCGGCAGCCGTCGGGCGGATTCGCGGGGTCGGGCGCCTCGCCGTGCAGGACGACGCGGGGGCGCGCGCGCTCGAGGACGGGATCAGGGATCGGGATCGCGTCCAGGAGCGCGCGCGTGTACGGGTGTGCAGGCGCCGCGTAGACCTCGTCGGCCGGGCCCAGTTCGACGATGCGGCCCGCGTGCATGACGGCGACGCGATCGGCGATCCGGTGGACGACCGCGAGGTCGTGGGCGACGAACACGCAGGCGAGGCCGAGCCGGGACTGGAGTTCTTGCAGGAGGTTCAGCACCCCGGCCTGTGTGGTCGCGTCCAGTGAAGCGACGGGTTCGTCCAGGAGGAGTAGGCGTGGTTCCAGAGCGAGTGCCCTGGCGATGCCGACTCGTTGTTTCTGCCCGCCCGACAGTTCGTGTGGGCGGCGGTCCGCGTGGCGGGGTTCGAGGCCCACGAGGCCGAGGAGGTCCCGGACGCGCTCGGACGCGGGCATGCCGTGGGCGGTGAGCGGCTCGGCGATGATGTCGCGGACGCGCATCCGGGGGTTGAGCGATGAACAGGGGTCCTGGAAGACGAGCTGGACGTCGCGGCGCAGGGTTCTGCGGCGGGCGCGGCGGAGGGTCGCGGTGTCCTCGCCGAGGACGGTGATCCTGCCGCGCGGGGGCCGGGCCAGGCGGACGATCTCCATGAGGGCGGTCGTCTTGCCGCAGCCCGACTCGCCCACCAGCGCGAGGGTCTCGCCTCGCCGGACGTCGAACGTGACGCCGTCCACCGCTCGCACGGCGCCGTGGTGGCGGACGAGGGCGTCGACGGCGAGGACCGCGGGGCCGGGCGGCCGGGCGCGCGCGGGGCGCGGGGCGATGCGCGGCGCCGAACGCAGGAGCGCGGCCGTGCGGGGCGTGCGGGGGCGCCGGTAGACCTCCTCGGCCGTGCCCTGCTCGACCGCGCGCCCGTCGTGCATGACGAGGACGCGGTCGGCGATGCCCGCGACGACGCCGAGGTCGTGCGCGATGAGGACGGTCGCGGTCCCGGACGCCCGCGCGGTGCGCAGCACGTCGAGGATCTGCGCCTGGACGGTGACGTCGAGGCCCGCGGTCGGCTCGTCCGCGATGAGGACGGACGGGTCGTGCGCCATCGCCATCGCGATCAGCGCGCGCCTCTGCATCCCGCCCGAGTATTCGTGGGGGTAGGCCCGCGCGCGCCGGGGTGCGTGCGGGATGCCGACGAGGCCGAGCAGTTCGACGGCCTGCGCGCGCGCCGCCGCGCGGCTGGTGCGCCGATGGACGCGGACGGCTTCGGCGATCTGGGCGCCCACGGTGCGGACGGGATTGAGGGAGGCGAGGTCCTGGAACACCATCGCCAGGTCCTTGCCGCGGATCCGGGAGAGTTCGGCGTCGGAGCGTCCGAGGAGTTCCCTGCCGTGCAGGCGCACCGACCCGTCGGCGCGCGCGCCGTCCGGGAGCAGGCCGAGGACGGCGAGGGCGAGGGCGGTCTTGCCGGAGCCCGACGCGCCGACGACGCCCAGCGTCTCCCCCGCGCGCAGGTCGAATCCCGCGCCCCGCACGGCCGGGGCGCCCGCCGCCCAGCGGACCCGCAGGTCCGCGACCGCCAGCGCCGTCACCGCGGGTCGAGGGCGTCGCGGAGGCCGTCGGCGAGCAGGTTCGCGGCGACGGCGATCAGGACCAGGAGCGCGGCGGGGAAGCCGAACCGCCAGGGGAACGCGAGGACGGCCGGGCCGCCGTCGGCGACCAGCGAGCCGAGCGACACGCCGGGCGGGCGGACGCCGAACCCGAGGTGGGCGAGCCCGCTCTCGGCGATGACCGCGGCGCCGACGGTGAGGCCCGCGTCGACCGCGAGCAGCGGCGCGAGCGCCGGCAGGACGTGCCGGACGATCGTGCGCGGCGCGCCCACCCCGGCGAGCCGGGCGGCCAGGACGTGCTCGCGGGCGCGCAGCGAGCGGACCGCGGCCCGCACGGTCCGGGCCGTCGGCGTCCACATCGTCCCGGCGAGGACGGCGACGAGCGCGAGCGTGCCCGCGTCCGGTGCGAGGACGGCCGCGAGGAGGAACGGCGGCAGGACGGACAGCAGGTCGACGCACCAGGTCAGCGCCCGGTCGGCGTGCCCGCCCGCGTAGCCCGCGACGGTGCCGGCGAGGGCCGCCAGGAACGTCGCGAGGGCGGCGACGGCGGCGCCGATCAGGAGGGACCTGCGGAGGGCGTGGACGGTCACGGCGAACACGTCGCGCCCGTTCTGCGTGGTGCCGAGCCAGTGCCGCCGCGACGGCCCCTCGCCGAACGCGGTGAAGTCGATCTCGTCCCACGCCCACGGTGCGAGGGCCGGTCCGGCGGCGGCGAGCAGCACGAGCGCGGCGAGCGGGACCAGGCCGGCGGCGACGCGCGTCACGCCGGCCGGACGCGCGGGTCGAGGAGCCCGTGCAGGACGTCCGCGGCGAGCGCGGCCGCCGGCACCGCGCAGGCGGCGAGGCCGCCGACGGCGGCGACCGCGTTGACGTCGCCGCGCGCGACCGACGCGGCCAGCCACGCGCCGGGGCCGTGCCGCCCGAAGACCTGCTCGACGAGCATGCCGCCGAGCAGCAGCATCGCGGCGGTGTGCGGGAGGCGGGCGGCGAGCGGGACGAGCGCGGGCCGCAGCGCGTGCCGGAGCAGGGCGCCGCGGCGCCGCAGCCCCTTCGCGCGGGCCGCCCGGACGAACGCGGCGTCCAGCACGTCCAGCGTCGCGACCCGCTGGTAGCGGGCGACGAGGGCCGCCTGCGCGAGCGCGATCACGAGGGCCGGGAGCAGCGGCCCGGACGCCGTGCCGCCGGTCCAGGTGACGGCCCGGACGCCCGCGGCGTCGTTGGCGGCGGCCGCGGCGATCTGCGCGAGGACGGCGAGCACGAACACCGGGACGGCGGCGAGCACGTAGGTGAGCGGGGAGACGAGCCGGTCCGCGGCCCGCCGTGCCGCCGCCCACGCGCCGAGGGCGACGCCGAGAACGGAGCCGAGCAGCGCGCCGGGGAGGACGAGCCGGACGCCGACCCCGAGGCGGCGGCGCAGTTCGGGTCCGACGGGCCGGCCGTCGAGGGTACGGCCGAGGTCGCCGCGCAGGACGCCCGCCGCCCAGACCCGGTAGCGGGCGGACGGCGGGACGCGGGGGTCGAGGTTGAGCCGTGCGAGGCGGGCGTCGACGACGGCGTCCGGCGGGCGCGCGGCCCGGTCCGCCGGGTGGGCGCGGGGGTCGAGCGCGGCGGCGGCCAGCAGGTAGACGAGGCTCGCGCCGAGCGCGGCCTGCAGCGCGGCCCGTACCGTCCGGCGCAGCAGGAACGCCGCCATGTCCGCCCTTCCGATGCGATGAGGTTACTTAAGGCTACTGACTGGCTACGCACCGGGACGGGCGAACGGCGACTTCCGTCTCCGGTTCAGGCGGGTACGGCCTCCTTCTCGCGGGCGGGCTTCTCGCGGGGCGCCCGCAGCGCCGCCGCGCCCAGCAGGGCGAACCCGGCGGCGGCCCAGGTCAGCAGCACCGCGAGCGGGGCGCCCGCGCCCGCGCCGTCGAAGAACGTGGCCGAGCGCATGAGCGTGCCCGCGGCGCCGGGCGGGAGGAGCTGCCCGACCGCGCCCAAGGGCTCCGGCAGCATCTCCGGCGCCGCGGTGACCCCGGACAGCGGGTTTCCGAGCAGCAGGAACGTGAGCGCGCCGATGCCGAGCCCGGACCGTCCGACCGCGGCGGCCAGGCCCGCGACGGTCCCGGTCACCGCCAGGATGGCGAGCGCGGCGACGCCGGCGACCACGAGGTAGGGGCCGGGGAAGAGCGACAGCCACCCGAAGGCGAGGCCCGCGACGCCGAGGCCGCCGAGCACGGCGAACAGCAGCGCCCCGGCGGCCCGCCACGCCGGGCTCGGCACCGCGAACGTCAGCAGCACCGCGGCGGCGAGCGACGACATGATCAGCGGCAGGACGATCGCCGCGAGGCCGGCGCCGCGCGGATCGTCCGGGTCGGCGGCGACGACGTCCTGGACGGGCGCGCCGCGCGGGGCGCCCGCGAGGTTCCCGGCGAGCGCGGTGAGCTGCTGCGCGATCACCGGCGAGGCGGCGGACGCGGTGAGCACGCGCGGGCCCTCCGGGGTCGCGACGATCGCGCCGTACGCCCGCCGGTCGGCGATCGCGGCGCGGGCGTCGTCGGCGGCGGGCACGGCCTCGACGTCGAACGCGCCGGGCAGCGTCCGCTCGAGCCGTTCGGCCGTCGCGGCCGCGCCCGGACCCGCCACGACGATCGGGACGTCGCGCGGCTCGGTGCGGGCGGCGGGCCAGGTGAAGGCGCAGATCATCAAGAGCTGCAGGAGCGCGGCGCCGAGGGCGACCCCGGCGCTGCGCACGGCGAGTGAGGACTGCACGACCTTGCTCCTAAAAAAAGCGGATGTCCGTTCTCTTTAGGAGAGTCACACCGGCCGCGCCGTGTTGTCAAGAACGAACGTCCGTTTTAGATTGGGGGCATGCCGAGAGTGAGCGAAGAGCACCTGGAGCGGCGGCGCCGCCAGATCCTGGACGCCGCCCGCGCGTGCTTCATCCGCCAGGGCGTCCACGCGACGTCGATGCAGGACATCTTCGCGGAGGCCGGACTCTCGGCCGGCGCCGTCTACCGCTACTTCAAGAGCAAGAACGAGATCATCGAGGCGATCCTGTCGACCGTGGTCGGCGACCTCCACACGTACCTGGACGAACTCGTGGAGGCCGACCCCCTCCCGGCGCCCGAGGAACTGATCGAGCGGATCGCCGAGCGCGCCATGGACAGGTCCCGGGACGACGGCGTCCTCCGCCTCGCCCCGCAGGGCTGGGCCCTGGCGATGTTCGACCCGGAGATCCGCAGCTACGTCTCCGCCACCATGGTCAGTCTCCGCGACACCTGGATCCGCTACGCGGCCCGGCTGATCGAGGCCGGCCGCCTGCCCGCCGGCACCGACGCGGTGGAGGTCGGCAAGGTCATGTTCAGCCTGGTCCCCGGCTTCCTCCTGCAGCGCCTCGTGCTCGACGACGTCGACCCGGCCGAGTTCGCCCGCGGCACGCGCGCCATGCTGACCGACCTCATGCCGGCCGCCCACGCCGGGGACTGACGCTTTCCCCTTCCCGACCTCCCCGCAGAAGCCCCGCCCCGCGGAAGCCCCGCCCCGGCTT
>NZ_QHJN01000298.1:0-5052 GCF_003947565.1 Actinomadura sp. WAC 06369
GTGCGGGTGCCCGCTTCGACCCGGCGGGCGGGGCCCCGGGGGACGGGCGCCGCGCCCCGGGGTCGGTCTTCGTGTCGATGACCGAGGCGGTGGTGATCTCGGTGTACCAGTACCGGCCGGTCGCGGCGGGCGTCCGCTCGGCCTTGTCGGCGCTCGCCAGCAGGAAGGAGCGCGCGTCGAGCGGCCGGGACGCGGTCGCGGCCGGCGGGGCGGGCGCCGGGCCGCCGCCGACCGCGACGACGGCCCCCGCGGCGGCGCACGCGGCCGCCGCGGCGCCCGCGATCAGCAGGACGGGCCGGCGCGCCCTCGACCGCCGGACGGCCGGTTCCGGGGCGGCCCGCATGATCCGGGCCAGGTCGGCGTCGCGGCGCCGCTCGTGGGCGTCGCGGGCCAGGCCGTCCAGGGCGGCGGGCTTGAGCGCGTGCAGCGCGCGCTCGGCGGTGCTGCGGTTCTGCATGTCGTCTCCGGTGTTCATCGGGCCGCCTCCCCGGCGACCGGTACGGGGCGGGCGGGGGCGGGCGCCGGCGCGGCGTCCAGGGCGCGGGCGAGCCGCCGGCGTGCGCGGTGCAGCCGGACGGCGAAGGCCGGAACCGAGCAGCCCACGACCTTCGCGGCCTCCCGGGAGTCCAGGCCGTGCCAGGTGACGAGGGTCAGGAGCTCCAGGTCGCGTTCGGGCAGCGCCGCGACGGCCTCGAGCGCCGCCGCGCGTTCGACGACGTGCTCGGCGACGTCCCACGCCGCCAGGTCCGCGGACGTGGTGAGCGCCCGGATCCGCTCGGTCAGGGCGCGGCCGCGGCGGCCCCGGTCGTACTGCTTGCGCAGCAGGTTGCGGGCGACGCCGAGCAGCCAGGGCAGGGCGGGGTCGCGGACCTGGTCGAGGCGCCGCCAGGCGATGAGGAACGTCTCGCCCGCGACGTCCTCGGCCGTGTGGGGTTCCGCGTGGGCCAGCGCGTACGCCAGCACGCGCCGGTGGTGCTCGTCGTAGAGCCGCGTGAACCGTGACTCGGGATCATCCACGGAGGACTCCCGTCTGGGGTCGGGATCATGTCGTCACGTAATCCCGCCCGCGGCGCCGCTCTTACAGGCGCGCCCCCGCTTTCTCAGCGGAGCCGCGCGAGCCGCTCGACGGCCGCGTCGATGACCTCGTCCTTCTTGCAGAACGCGAACCGGACGAAGTGCGCGCCCGCGTCGGGCCGGTCGTAGAACACCTGCGTCGGGACCGCGACGACGCCCGCCCGCTCGGGGAGCGCCCGCGCCAGCTCCCTGCCGTCGGTGAACCCCAGGGGCCGGATGTCGGCCTGCACGAAGTACGTCCCCTGCGGCCGGTAGACGTCGAACCCGGCGGCCTCCAGCCCGGTGACGAGCCGGTCGCGCTTGCCCTGCAGCGACTTGCGCAGCTCCTCGACCCAGGCGGTCTCGCCTGCCAGCGCGTACGCGGCGGCCCGCTGGTAGGGGGCGCTGACCGCGAACGTGAGGAACTGCTTCACCGACTGGACGGCCCGGACGAACGGCGCGGGCGCCGTCACCCAGCCGGTCTTCCAGCCCGTGACGGAGAACGACTTGCCGACCGACGACACCGACACCGTCCGCTCCCGCATCCCGTCGAGGGTCGCGAGGGGGACGTGCACGGCGTCGTCGAACGTCAGGTACTCGTACACCTCGTCGGTGACGGCGACGAGGTCGTGCTCGCGGCAGACGGCGGCGATCGTCTCCAGTTCGTCCGGCGTGAAGACCGTCCCGCAGGGGTTGTGGGGCGAGTTCACCAGGATCAGCCGGGTGCGCGGGGTGACGGCGGCGCGCAGCTCGTCCGGGTCGAAGGTGAACCGGCCCTCGACGGGCCGCAGCGTGACCGGCCTGCGGACGGCCCCGGCGAGCGCGACGACGGCAGCGTAGGAGTCGTAGTACGGCTCGAAGACGATCACCTCGTCGCCCGGTTCGGCGAGCGCGAGGACGGACGCGGCGATGCCCTCGGTGGCCCCGACGGTGACGAACACCTCGGTCGCCGGGTCGTACGCCAGCCCGTACCGGTCGAGCCTCTGCGCCGCGACGGCTTCCCTGAGCTCGCCGATCCCGGGGCCCGGCGGGTACTGGTTCGCCCCGTTCCGGACGGCGTCCACGGCGATGTCCAGCATGGCCGCCGGGCCGTCCTCGTCCGGGAAGCCCTGCCCCAGATTGATCGCGCCCGTCCGGACCGCCAGCGCCGACATCTCGGCGAAGATCGTCTCGCCGAATTCCCGCATCCGCTCGACCAGTGGCTCAGTCACGCCACAAGACTAGACGGCCGCCCCGCGCGAGGCCCGGTCCCGCGGGCGCGGGAGGCCGCGGTCAGATCCAGCCCATCTCGCGGGCGGTCTGGACGGCGGCGAGGCGGCCGGACGCGCCGAGCTTGCCCATCGCGGACGACAGGTAGTTGCGGACGGTGCCCTCCGACAGGTGCAGGCGGCCGGCGATGCCGGACGTGTCGGCGCCCGCGGCGATGTGCCGGAGGATCTCGCGCTCCCGGTCGGTCAGCGGGTTGTCGCCCGCCTCCATGGCGGCGGCCGCGAGCTCGGCGTCCAGGTAGCGGCCCCCGGCGTGGACCTTGCGGATCGCGGCGGCCAGCTCCTCGGTGGGGGCGTCCTTCGGGACGAACCCGCGGACCCCGGCGGCCATGGCGCGGCGCAGGTAGCCGGGGCGGCCGAAGCTGGTGAGGATGCACACCGCGCAGCGGGCGCCGGACGAGCGCAGCTCCTCGGCGACGGCGAGGCCGTCCGCGCCGGGCATCTCGATGTCGAGGACGGCGACGTCCGGGTCGTTCGCGGCGACGGCGGCGGCGACCTCGTCGCCGCGGCCGACCTCCGCGACGACCTCCAGGTCGGGGTCCAGGCCGAGCAGCGCGGCGACGGCGCCCCGGATGAGGTGCTCGTCGTCGGCCAGCAGGACCCGGATCACCGCTCCCTCCCGGCCGCCGGGACGGGCTCGGCCGCGGGGCCGGCGTCCCCGGCGGGCAGCGGGACGACGGCCCGCAGCAGGAAGCCGTCGCGGCCGTGCCGTCCGGCGCCGAACTCGCCGCCGAGGACGGCGACCCGCTCCTCCAGCCCGGTCAGGCCCGACCCGGGGGACCCGGCGCCGCGCGCGCGGACGCCGTCGTTGCGCATCTCCAGGACCACGGCATGACCATAGACGGTCAGAGCGACGGTGCAGCGGCGGGCCTCGCTGTGCTTGATCACGTTGGTGGCGCCCTCGCGGATCACCCAGGCGAGCACGGCGCCGACCTCGGACGGCAGGTCCGCCGGGGGCTCGTCGGCCTCGCAGCGGACCCCGGCGGCCTCCAGCACCGCGCGCACCCCGGCCAGCTCGGCGTCCAGCTCGACGGCGCGGTAGCCGCGGACGGCCGCCCGCACCTCCCGCAGCGCCTCCCGGGCGGCGGTGCGGACGTCGGCCATCTCGGCGCCCGCGCGCGGGGGGTCGGTCTCGGCCATCCGCATCGCGAGCTCGCTCTTCACCGCGATCAGCGAGAGGCTGTGGCCGAGCAGGTCGTGCAGGTCGCGGGAGAAGCGGAGCCGCTCCTCGGTGACGGCGAGCCGGGCGACGGCGTCGCGGGCGGCGTACGCCTCCAGGTGCATGTCCCACATGCGGCGCTGGTACCGGTTGACCCACGCGACGAGCAGGCACGTCGCCAGGAAGAGGACGAAGAAGCCGGGCAGGACCAGGTACCAGGTCGGATTCTCGCCCTCGATGCGCCGTCCGGCCGAGATCGTGGAGAGGACCGCGCAGTACGCCGCCGTCCCCGCGCACAGCGCCGTGATCTGGCGGCGGGTCACCGGCGACAGCACCACCGCCGACACCCAGAACGCCGGGATGACGCACCAGACGGGGTTGGTCAGGATCATCGCGCCCAGCCCGGCGGTCACCGCGCCGCTGAGCACGATGTCGCGGCGCGCGGCCCCGCCGTCCAGGCCCGTCCGGACGAGCCGCAGGTAGAACCACAGCAGCAGGCCGAGGCCGGTGACGGCCAGCAGGACCAGGGGCAGCCCGATGTCGCCTTCGGCGTAGGACGGGCCGAGCGCCCCCAGCCCGACGGCCATGAAGGAGACCCCGGCCATCATGAACGACCGCTGCGTCACCTTGCGGTAGCGCTCCAGCCGCACCGCGTTCTGCTCTTCGAGTTCCGCTTTCGTGGCGACCGCCATGGCCGGACCCCCTTCCCCCCGAGTACGGTATCCGCCGCTCAACCGCGGCGCGGCTCCCAGCGGAACCAGCGCTTGGCGGCCTCGGCGCCGAGCGCGGCCCAGACGGCGAGCGCGGCGAAGGACTGGAGGCACGCGGCCCATCCGCCGGCGAAGCCGACCGCGGCGTGCTCGGAGGCGCCCGCGAAGTCCTGCCCGAAGTAGGCGGTCCGGGTGATCTCGACGACCGGGGTCAGCGGCAGCCAGCGGCAGGCGGCGGCCAGGGCGTCGGGGAGCGCGTCCAGCGGGAACATCACGCCGCCGCCCGCCATGCACCCGAACATGATCGGCAGGACGGTGAGCTGGGCGAGTTCGGCGTTCGGGGTGAGCCCGGAGACCGCGAAGGCCAGCAGGGCGAAGACGGTCACTCCGCCTGCGAGGCCGACGAGGAGCAGCAGCGGGTCGGCGGGGAACCGGCCGCCGAACGCCGCGCCGAGCACGACGAGCAGCAGCAGCGCCTGCGCCGCGTACGCCGCGGTCGCAGTGAGGACGCTGCCGCCGCGGATCTCGGCGTCGGACAGCGCGGTGCCGCGCAGCCGCTTGAGGGTGAGGTCCTCGCGGCGGGCGGTGAACACGTTCACCAGGTTCATGAAGACCGCGAAGATGAGGAAGAACGCGAGGTGGCCGGTGCCCTGCAGCAGCGCGCCGTCCACACCGTCGATCTCCTGGCCGCGCATCGGGACCAGCATCGCGATGAACATCACGGGCAGGCCGAAGACGGTGAACAGCGCGGTGCGGTTGCGGTAGAGCAGGACGGCGTCGAACCGCGCGACGCGCGCCAGGGACCGGGGCGACACCGCGGGCGGGGCGAACCGGGGCCGGCGGGGGGCGGCGAGGGTCATCG
>NZ_QHJN01000299.1:0-5049 GCF_003947565.1 Actinomadura sp. WAC 06369
GCGTGTGGGTGTGCCCTCCGGCCGCGCGTGGCCAACCCCGGGGGGCGTGTGGGGTGGTGGGTGGGTCGCGCGTGTGTGTGTGCCGTCTGGTCGCCCGAGGTGGTCGGCCCGGGTGTGTGGGGTGGTGGGCGAGTTGGGCGGCTGTTGGGGCGCCGTCTGGCCGCCGGAAGGTCAGTCGTCGGTGGCGAGCCAGATGTGGGTGTAGTCGTAGCCGGCGGCGGTGGGGAGGAAGCGGGCGTTGCGGACGCGGGACGAGCGGAAGATCGTGTGGTCGCGGTTCAGCAGGGGGACGATCGCGGCGTCCTGCATGATCAGGACGTCGGCCTGCCGCCAGCACTCGGCGGTCTCCTCCGGGCCGGACGCCGTGAGCGCGGCGTCGATCAGCTCGTTCACGCGCGGGTTGTTGTAGCCGCCGTAGTTCGTCGAGCCGTTGCCGTAGGCGCGGCCGTCGAAGAGCGGCTGGATGATCGAGCGGCCGTTGTTGCCGTACCAGTCGGGCGTCCAGCCGGGCGCCGCGATGTCCCACTGGCCCTCGCGGGCGCGGGCGGGCGTGGTGATCGTCCCGCCGTAGAAGGAGCCGCCGGTGTCGGGCGTCAGCTCGGCCGTGACGCCGCAGGACGCGAGGTTCTCGGCGATCGCCTCCGCGAACAGCTTGTGCAGGCTGTTCGTCCGGTAGGGGAACTTCAGCGTGAGGTCCGGGTGCCCGGCCTGGGCGAGGAGGGCGCGGCACTTGGCCGGGTCGCCCGAGTCGTTCCGCGTCGGGTAGTGGTTCACGGCGGCGTGGCCCGAGTTGCCCGCCGGGATCACCGTGTGCAGCGGTTCCGCGACGGCCGGGCCGCCGACGAGCTTGACGAGCGCGCTGCGGTCGATCGCGTACTGGAGCGCCCGCCGGACGTCCCGCTTGCCCAGCGCGCCGGCGTTGTTCGGGCTCAGCAGGTTGAACACCAGGTAGGGGCTGGCGCTCGGCGTCTTCATGATCGCGAAGCGGGGGTCGTCGCGCAGCCGGGGGACCGCGGAGGTCGGCACCGGCTGGTCCCAGGCGAGGTCGGAGGTGCCCTGCTCGAGCTGCTGCTGCACGGCCTCCGGCGAGTCCTGGCCGAGGGTGATCCGGATGCGGTCGACGTGCCGGGAGCGCAGCGGGTCGCTGTGCGGCCGCCACGCCGGGTTGTGGGTGAGGACGTACGAGATCCCCGGCCGGTACTCGGCGATCTGGTACGGCCCGTTCGAGATCGTGTGGTGCCGGAAGTCGGGGCCGTCCGGGACGAACCGGTCGTACTCGTGCGGGGCGGCGGCGGTGAACGGCAGCGCGAGGAGGTGCAGGAAGTCGCTCGCCGGCTCCTCCAGTTCGAAGACGATCGTGCGGTCGTCCTCGGCGCGGACGCCCTCGATGCCGTGGTCGCGCTGGTAGGCGGCCATCGCGGCGGGGTCGCGCGGGTCGACCTTGAGGAAACCGTCGCAGAACGCCCGCATCCCGACGAGCGTGGACACGTAGTAGCCCCGGCCGATGGACGGCGCCGCCGGGTTGCACAGCCGCTCGAACCCGCGGACGAAGTCGTGCGCCGTCACGGGGCGCGGCGGCTCGGTGTTCCACAGGACGTCCTCGCGCAGCCGCACCGTGTACTTCTCGCGGTCCTTGCTGACGCCGCCGTTGTCGCGCGTCGGGATCCGCACCGCGACGTCCGGCTGCACCGGCACCGTCTCCGCGAACTCGTTGGACGCGCGGGTGCCGAACAGCGTCCGCGCGAACGTCCGGACGAGCCCGTACGCGCCGACGCTCGCCACGGACGCGGGGTCGAGGTGCTCGACGTCCGACGAGCCCACGATCCGGAGCACGCCGCCGTCCCGGACCGGTTCGTCGGCCGACGCGCCTCCGCCGTCCCCGCCGATGCAGCCGGTCAGCCCGGCCGCGAGCACGGCGAACCCCGCCGCCGCCTTGACCACCGCACGTGCCATCACGCCTCACCTCGAACCCGGAACCGGAGCGTGCAATCACCGGCGGTGTCACAGTAGGGCCAGAGAGTGACGTGAGGACGACACATCACGGTTTTCTCTATAGAAGTCAAGGACGCCCCGGCGGTGCCATGGGCACTGCCGGGGCGTCCTCACGCCTTGCGCGGACGGGCGTCGGCCCGCCGGGGTCAGCGGTCGAGCTCGCCCGCGATGAACTGCTCGACGGCGTCGCGCGCCTCGTCGTCGGTGTACTGCACCGGCGGCGACTTCATGAAGTAGGAGCTCGCCGACAGGATCGGGCCGCCGATGCCGCGGTCCTTGGCGATCTTGGCGGCGCGCACCGCGTCGATGATGACGCCGGCGGAGTTGGGGGAGTCCCACACCTCGAGCTTGTACTCCAGGTTCAGCGGGGTGTCGCCGAACGACTTGCCCTCGAGCCGGACGTACGCCCACTTGCGGTCGTCCAGCCACGGCACGTGGTCGGACGGGCCGATGTGCACGTCGGCCTTCGCCATCTCGTGGGGGATCTGCGACGTGACCGACTGCGTCTTGGAGATCTTCTTCGACTGGAGGCGCTTGCGCTCCAGCATGTTCATGAAGTCCATGTTGCCGCCGAAGTTGAGCTGGTAGGTGCGCAGCAGCTCGACCCCGCGGTCCTCGAACAGCTTGGCCATCACGCGGTGCGTGATCGTCGCGCCGACCTGGGACTTGATGTCGTCGCCCACGATCGGGACGCCGGCCTTGGTGAACTTCTCGGCCCACTCGGGGTCGCTGGCGATGAACACCGGCAGCGCGTTGACGAACCCGACGTTCGCGTCGATCGCGCACTGGGCGTAGAAGCGGTCGGCCTCCTCGGAGCCCACCGGCAGGTAGGACACGAGCACGTCGACCTCGGCGTCCTTGAGCGCCTGGACGACGTCGACCGGCTGCGCGTCCGACTCCTCCACCATGTCGAGGTAGTACTCGCCCAGGCCGTCCAGGGTGTGGCCGCGCTGCACGATCACGCCGCTCGGGGGGACGTCCGCGAACTTGTACGTGTTGTTCTCGCTCGCGTGGATGGCCTCGGACAGGTCCATCCCGACCTTCTTGGCGTCCACGTCGAACGCCGCCACGAACTCGACGTCACCGACGTGGTACTCGCCGAACTGGACGTGCATGAGGCCGGGAACCCGCGTCTCGGGGGCCGCGTCCTTGTAGAACTCGACACCCTGGACGAGCGAAGAGGCGCAGTTGCCCACACCCACGATGGCTACGCGCACCGAACCCATCCGGTTGCTCCTTCTCCTGTTGCGGAACATGTGGTGTTCTTCACCCGACCTCGAAGGCGACGGGCCCGCTGGGTCAGCGGCCCTTCTCCCGAGGCATGTCCTGATCAATTTCTGAAGACTTGGCTAGTTTTTCCTGCTCGGCCCGCTCGCGGCCGATGAGCTCGTTGAGCCACCGGACCTCGCGCTCGACGGACTCCAACCCGTGGTTCTGCAACTCGAGGGTGTAGGAGTCGACCCGTTCCCGGGTCCGTGCCAGCGCGGCGCGGAACCCCTCCAGGCGCTCCTCGAGCCGACTGCGCCGGCCTTCGAGGATCCGCAGCCGGACGTCGGCGCGGGTGTGCGAGAAGAAGGCGAAGTGCACGCCGAACCCCTCGTCCTCCCAGGACGCCGGACCGGCCTCGGTCAGGAGCTGCTGGAGGCGCTCCTTCCCGTCGGCGGTGAGCTTGTAGACGATCTTCGACCGGCGGCTCTGCAGGGCGAGCGGCACGTTGGGCTCCTCCGGCCGGTCCTCCATGATCAGTCCCCTGGCGAGGAGCTGCTTGAGGCACGGATAGAGGGACCCGTACGAGAACGCCCGGAACATGCCCAGCAGGGCGTTGAGCCGCTTGCGCAGCTCGTACCCGTGCATCGGGGACTCGTGCAGCAGCCCGAGCACGGCGAGCTCCAGCACGCCCGCGCCCTTCCTGGCCGCCATCCCGGTTCCCTCCGCAGAGCCCGATGTCTCAGGTCGATGTATCGAGTGAATGTATCGGCTCGATACATCGCAAAGATACGTACCGGGGCGCGTCATCGCAAGCCGCCCCGAACGAGAGCCGGACCACCCTCCGTCCGGTCTGTCGCGCGCGCATACGCGCGCGTTCTACGGTCGTTTTATTGCACGCGCGCGGACCGTCCGGCTACGAAGAGTGCGAGAGGCCCGCGAATACGGCGAATTTCGGGTCTATGTGGCCGAAGTGTGTCAAAGTGGCGCTGGCAGCCATCCGGCGACGTCGCACGCCCCCGGTCGCGGGCAACGGGCCCCCGAGCCGCGGACGATCGAGGAGGGATGCGCCGACCGAAACGTCGGTGAGGGACGTTGACCAGCCGGAACGGAGTACCGCCTTGCACAGCGCTCCCCCCGCTCACCAGCCCGCACAGTACTCTTCGGACGGCGCACGAGTCGTTGTCCCCTGTTGATGAGGTCGCGTGAGTAATCCAAGCCAGCCCCGACCGGAGTCCGGGTCGCAGTGGCCGGGCGGGCAGCACCTTCCCCGCCCCGGCGATCCGGAGGTTCCGGCCGCCCCCGCCGAACCCGCGGGGGCAGCCGACGCAACGGCGATCTTCGGGCCCCCGCCGGCCGCACCGCCGGGCGCGCCCGCGCCCCCCGGCCCGTCCGACGCCCTCGGCGGCTTCGACCTCCCGGGCGCGCAGGGCCCCGGCGGCTTCCCCGGTGCCGGGAGCGGCGCCGACCTCGGCGACGCGACCGTGCACGTCCCGCCCGGGTCGAGCCCCCTGGGCGGCCCCGCGCCCGGGACGTCCGGGGGGTCCGGTGGCGGGCTCGGCGCACCGGGCGCCGACCTCGGCGACGCGACCATGCACGTGCCGTCCGGGTCGGACCCCCTCGGGGCCCCGGGCGCCGGCTTCCCGGGCCTCGGCGCGGGCGACCAGCCCGCCGCCGGCCCAGGTTCGCCCCTCCCGGACCCGCTCGCCGCCGGCCCGGGACTGGGCGACGCGACCGTCCATGTGCCTCCCGGTTCCGACCCTCTGGGCGGTCCGCTGGGCGGGCCGCCGTCCCCTGCCGCGAACGCGGAAGGCGCCCCGGCCGCGGGCGGGCCCGGAAGCGGCCCGCCGG
>NZ_QHJN01000300.1:0-4934 GCF_003947565.1 Actinomadura sp. WAC 06369
TGAGCAAGAAAGAGATCATCCGATGCCTCAAACGCTACATCGCCCGCGAGGTCTACCACGCCCTGGTCCCACCAGCAACCACCGTCAACGGCCTTGATCTAGCCGCTTGACATCTATAGGAGCATCCCCGGGGCCGGACGGTCAAGGATTCATGGGGCCGCGCGGGGCGTGGCTTGGGTGCGTTCCCGCGCATAACCTCCCCATGACCGAGGACCGTCCGGTGCCGCTCGCGCGGCGGTACCGCCTGCTCTCGATGGTCGGCCGCGGCGGCATGGGCACGGTGTGGCGCGCCCGCGACGAACTCCTCGGCCGGGACGTCGCGGTCAAGGAGCTGCGCGTGCCCGCCCGCGCCACCGGCGCCGAGCGCGCGGCGCTGCGCCGCCGGCTGCTCACCGAGGCCCGCGCCACCGCCGCGCTCCGGCATCCCGGCGTCGTCGCCGTCCACGACGTCCTCGTCGAGCGCGGGCGCCCGTGGATCGTCATGGAGTTCCACGAGTCGCGGTCGCTCGCCCGGCTGATCGACGAGCGCGGGCCGCTCGGCGTGCGGCGCACCGCCGAGATCGGCGCGGCCGTCCTGTCGGTGCTGCGCGCCGCGCACGCCGCCGGGATCCTGCACCGCGACGTCAAGCCCGCGAACGTGCTGGTCCGCGACGACGGCCGCGTGCTGCTCACCGACTTCGGCCTCGCCCTGCACACCGACCGCCCGCACGGCGAGGACGTCCGGGACGAGCCGGACGCGCGGGACGTCCGGGACGCGGCGGGCGCCTGGGTGGCGGCCGGCGGCGGGGCGGCCGGCGGGGCGGTCGCGGGGATCGAGGGGTCGCCCGCGTACCTGCCGCCCGAGCGGGTCAACGGCCTGCCGGGCGGGCCCGCGTCCGACCTGTGGTCGCTCGGCGCGACCCTGTACGCGGCCGTCGAGGGCGAGTCCCCGTTCCTGCGGTCGCACGCGCTCGGGTCGATGGTCGCGGTGCTGCTCGGCGACTACCCGCGGCCCGCGCGGGCGGGGGCGCTCGCCCCGGTCATCGAGGGGCTGCTCCGGCACGACCCGGACGACCGGCTCCCGGCGGACGAGGCCGCGCGGCTGCTGGACGCGGCGGCGCGGCCGGACGTCCCGCTCGTCCCGCGCCCCCGCGCGCCCTGGCGATCGGGTGAACCCGCGCGGCGGCCGCGTCCCCGCCCCGGCGCGGTCGCGAGCGTCGCGGCGCTCGCCGTCGTCGCGGCGGGGCTCGGCACGTGGACGGCGCGGTGGGCGGCGGCCGGCAGGGGCGACGCGCCCGTCCCGGCGGCGGACCCGTTCGTCGAGCTGGCGCTCTACCGGGAGGTGGACGCCTACACGGTGCGGGTCCCGGCGGCCTGGCGGGTGGAGCGGCGCGGCGCGGTGATGCGGTGGCGGGACGGCGCGTCCGGGCGCGGGCTGCGCATCGCCCCGGCGTCCGGCGACCCCCTCGCGGGGCTGCGGGCGGCGGAGCGGGCGCTCGTCGCGGACGGGCGGCGCCCCGGGTACGTCCGGGTGCGGCTGGGGTCCGGGCCGGGACCCCGCGGCGGCGCCGAATGGGAGTTCACCTGGCAGGGCGCGGGCGGCGGGCGGCACACGCTGTGCACCCGCACGGCCGGGTACGAGCTGTGCTTCTCCGCGCCCGAGTCGCGGTGGCTGCCGGACCACCGCCTCTTCGACCGGATCCTCGCCTCGTTCCGCCCGGACGGCGATACGGCGGAACCTGCGGAACCCGCGGACTCCGCGGAGCGCTAGAGCGTCTGCTGGAGGCGGAGCAGGAACTCGGCGTTCGACGACGTGCCCTTCATCTTCTCCAGCAGGTGCTCGACGGCCTGCTGCCGGTCGAGGCCGGACAGGGCGCGGCGCAGCCGCCACGTCAGCTCGAGCTCCTGCGGCGACATGAGCAGCTCGTCGCGGCGCGTCCCGGACGCCTCCACGTCGACGGCCGGGAAGATCCGGCGGTCGGCCAGGCCGCGGTCGAGCTTCAGCTCCATGTTGCCGGTGCCCTTGTACTCCTCGAACAGGACGTCGTCCATGCGCGACCCGGTCTCCACGAGCGCGGTCGCGAGGATCGTCAGGGACCCGCCTTCCTCGATGTTGCGGGCGGCCCCGAAGAACTTCTTCGGCGGGTAGATCGCGGTGGTCGCGACACCGCCCGCCAGGATGCGGCTGCTGGACGGCGCGGCCAGGTTGTAGGCGCGGCCCAGCCGGGTGATCGAGTCGAGCAGCATGACGACGTCGTGGCCCTGCTCGACGAGCCGCTTGGCGCGCTCGACGGCCAGTTCGGCGAGCGCCGTGTGGTCCTGCGCGGGCCGGTCGAACGTCGAGTGCAGCACCTCGCCCTCGACCGTCCGCTGGAGGTCGGTGACCTCCTCGGGACGCTCGTCGATCAGCACGACCATCAGGTGCGCCTCGGGGTTGCCGCGCGCGATGCCGTTCGCGAGCGCCTGCAGCATCATCGTCTTGCCGACCTTCGGCGGCGACACGATCAGCCCCCGCTGGCCCTTCCCGATCGGCGCGACGAGGTCGATGATCCGGGTGGCGAGCGGGCCGGTGTCGAGCCGCAGCCGCTCGTCCGGGAACAGCGGGGTCAGCGCGCCGAAGTCGGGACGTCCGGCGGCCTCGGCGGGCGGGCGGCCGTTGACGGTCTCCACGCCCGCCATCGCGCGGAACTTGTCGCGGCCCGACTTCGGCGGCCGGGCCGTGCCCGCCACGATGTCGCCGGGCCGCAGGTGGTGCGCCTTGACCTGGGCGAGGGAGACGTGCACGTCCTCGGGCCCCGCGAGGTAGCCGGAGGTGCGCACGAACGCGTGCTTGTCCTGGACGGCGAGGATGCCGCTGAACGGGACGAGCGGTTCGTCACCGGCCGGGCGCCGCTGCCCGCCCTTGCGGGCGGACTGCGCGGGCACGGCGTGCCCGCGCGGGCTGCTCGTGCCGGGGGTGCGGCCGGTGCTCAGGGTGGAAATGGACATTCGTGTCCCTTCTCCGGCAAATGCGGACGAAAAACCGCGCGCCGGGGGTCGAAGCCCCGCGTACGGCGGCGGCTTCCGCGGCGCGTACGCGAGAGGAAATGTGAGAAGCAGCTCGGTTCACCGGGCTGACGTCGGCTCCCTAGGTGCGGCGGTCCGGGCGAGTCGCGACCGGACGGTCGATCACCGGGCGCTCAGATGGCCCGGGCGGGGAAGAAAACGCCTCCGCCGCCTGCCTGCGGCGAACATTGGACGCTGCTTCGACATTACAGCACGTACGGCCGTTTCCGCATTCCCGGGGCCGCCCGAATTCACCGCTCACCCCGGCTGCACCGACACCACCCGGAACGTCGCCCGGTCGACCAGCCCGTCCTGGAGGCACCCCCGCATCCGCCGCAGCCCGTGCTCGCCCAGCGCGGGACGCACCACGATCGCGTACCGGCCCTCGCCCAGCGGGACCGCGCCGCCGCCCTCCGCGTACGGCCGCGTCGAACCCCGGCAGTACTCCCACAGCCGGTCGACCAGCGCGTCCACGGACACCGCGCCGGTGTCGCCCCGCGTGTCCGCCTCGACGACGAGGGTGCTCGCGGCCGCCGCGACCGGACCGTCCGGCCGGTCCTGCGTCAGCTCCGCCAGCCAGGTGACGGCGAACCCCGCGACGAGCGCCCCCGCGAGCCCGAGGGCGACCGCGCGGCCGCGTCCGTCCGGCCGCGGCTCCGGCGCGCCCGCGAGGACGCCGCCGCCCGGCGGCGCCAGCCCCCGCGGGAGCCCCGCGTCGCGGCCGAACGCCCCCGACACCCGCTCGACCAGCGCGGCCAGCCCCGACACGATGATCCCCGCGCCCAGCAGGACCGGGATGAACACCCGGTACCGGTCGTCCTCCTCCAGCCACCGGAACCGCGGCGCGTCCGCCCCGCCCTCCGCGTACCGGCCCCGCGGGACGGGCGCCGGCTCGGCCCGCAGCTCCGCGAGCCCCCGCTCGATCCGCGCGAGCCGCCGCGCGCCCGCCGCCGCGACCCCCACCACCAGCGCGATCAGCAGCAGCACCCCGGACATCAGCGCCCGCTGCCACTCCCACCGCACCAGGTAGACGACCACGTACGCGGCCGTCGAGAAGATCGTCACGGCCAGCACCAGCCACCCGAGCCGCCGCGCCGTCATGCGACCGACTCCTCGTCCGCGCGGTCCAGCGTCTCGACGCGCCCGGTGTCGCCGTCCACCAGCAGCCGGGTGCCGGACGGGAACCGGTCGACCGCCCCGCGCAGCCCCACGACCGTCGGCACCCCCATCTCCCGAGCGAGGATCGCCAGGTGCGACAGCGGGCTGCCGGTCTCGGCGACGAGCCCCGCGAGCGCCGGCAGCCGCGGCGCCAGCGACGGCGCGAGCGTCCGGACCACCAGCACCGCGCCGGGCGGCGGCTCCTCCGGGCCCGCGTGCACGAGCCCCGCGCCGCGCCCGCCGCCCGCGGGCCGCGCCCCGTCCCCCGGCGGCGGCGCCTCCGCGACGATCCGCTCCCCGGCCAGCCGGAACGCCGCCGGCAGCGGCGCCGTCCGCGGCGGCGCCGGGCGCCGCTCCAGGTCGGCGGGCAGCGCCCCGCCGCGGAGCGCCGACACCAGCTCGTCGAACCGCAGCGCCCGCACCAGCCCGGGCCGCGCGAGCGCCCCGCCGTCCGCGAACCGGACCCCGGCCGTCCACGCGAGCCGGGCCCCGAGCTCCTGCACCCACCGGATGCGCATCCGCAGCGCCTCCCGGGGCGGCAGCACCGGACCGTCGGCGCCCGCACCGGACCGACCACGCGCGCCGAAGGCGCTCGCGGCGTCGCGGGCCCCCCGCGTCCCGCCTTCGGCACGCGCGCCGGCGTCGCGGGCCGCGCGGGTCGCGGTTGCGGTGTGCGTGTCGGTGGTGGGGTCGTCTTCTCGGGGGTCGGGGGCCCGTCGTCCGGGTTCCGGAGGTGCGCCGAGGTCGCGGGG
>NZ_QHJN01000301.1:0-4929 GCF_003947565.1 Actinomadura sp. WAC 06369
GATTCGCGATGAGCGCGACGGCCCTCGCGGCCGTGCTCGCCGCACTGGCCGCGGCGCTCGCGGCGTTCGCGGCGGGACGCGGCGGGCGCCGGGGCGGCGGGCGCGCGCGGCGGGCGCGGGCCCGTCCGGTGCCCGGTCTGGCGGACGCGGCGCGGGAGGTGCCGCCGTGGCGCAACGCCGCCGCGGTCGGCGGCGAGCACCTGTGCGCCGCGATGTACCTCGGCGCCGCCGGGCTCGTCCTCGCCCACGGGGCGGACGTGCTGTGGCTGCCCGTGGGCGCGGCCGCCGGGTGCGCCCTGCTCGCGGCGTTCGTCGCCGCGCCGCTGCGCAGGTCCGGCGCGTACAGCGTCGCCGACTTCGCCGAGTGGCGGCTCGGCTCGCGCGGCGCCCGGCACGCCGCCACCGGCTGCGTCTGCCTGGTGGGCTGGTGCTGCCTGCTGCCGCAGCTCCACGGCGCGGGCGTGGCGCTGCACGTGCTCACCGGAGGGCCGCACTGGACGGGCTGGACGGTCGGGGTCGCGGCGGCGTCGGTCCTCGTGGCGTCCGGCGGGGTGCGGAGCGTCACCGCGTTCCAGGCCGTCCACTTCTGGGCGAAGCTCGCGGCGCTGACCGTGCCCGTGCTGGCGGGGGCCGTCCTGTGGCAGGTGCACGCCGTGCCGGACGTCCGGGCCGAGCCCGCTCCGGGCGGTGCGCCCGGCATCGCCGGGACGTACGCGCTGGTCGCGTGCGTCGCGCTCGGCACGGTCGGGCTGCCGCAGATCCTGATGCACTTCTACACGAGCGGCGGGGGCGGCGCCGCGCGCAGGACGGCGGCGTACGTCACGGTCCTCGCCGGGCTGTTCTCGGTGGTCGCCGTCCTGTACGGGGTGCTCGGACGCCGGCCCGGGGCGGCCGCCCCGGGAACCGGGGCCGACGCGGACCTCCTCCTGCTGCCGCAGCGGACGATCCCCGGAACGGCGGGCACGCTGCTCACGGGGCTGCTCGCGGCGGGGGCGTTCGCCGCGTTCGTCACCGCCTCGTGCGGCATCGCCGTCGCCGTGGCCGGGACCGTCGCGCAGTACGCGCGGCGGCGCGGGGCGGCCGTGTTCCGGGCGGGCGCGGTGGTCGTGCTCGCCGCGCCGCTCGCCGTCATGCCGCGGCTCGGCCCGCACGGGTCGGCGGGTCTCGTCACCCTGGCGCTCGCCGTGTCGGCGGGCACGCTGTGCCCTCTGCTGCTGCTGGGGATCTGGTGGCGGGGGCTGACCCCGGCCGGCGCGGTCGCGGGGCTGGTGTGCGGCTGCTGCCTGGCGCTCGCGGCGGGGGCGGCGCAGCTCGCCGGGCGCGGCGCGGTCCCCGCCGCGGCGGCGGCGCCGGCGGCGGCGGCCGTGATGGTCGCGGTGTCGCTGCTCACGCGCCGCAGCGTGCCGCCCCACGCGGGCCGCGCCCTGGCGCGGCTGCACCTGCCGGACGGCGCGTCCGCCCGCCCTCCGGCGGATTGACGCGGACGGCCGCGCGCGCCGCCCGTTCGTCGTACGAAACCGACCGCTCACCGCGTGACTACGCTACGCACAACTATGACTACGGACCGTTCATCGCGGGCGGCGTGTTCGGGGTGCCGATCTGCGGCATCACGGGCTTAGTGTTCTCAGTGGCACCACGAGAAGCACCCGCCTCCGGAGGGGCGGGCGGCACGGGGGACGGACGTCCGCCGGCCGCGGAACCTCCCACAACAGCACACCCGGAGATCCGGCGAACGCCAGTCGCCGCCGGATCGTGAGTCGCCGGGTCCCGTACCGGGGGGGTGGGACCCGACGGCCTGTGGCTCGGGTGCCGGTGGACAGTCGGGGGGTTGTTCATCGGCACCCGAGCTCTTTTTCATGCTCGGGTGCCCTGTGCCCGGATCTGCCCGGGTGCGTGCGTTCAGGCGCCGCGCAGGCGCTTCAGCGTCGCGATGTCGCGGCCGTGCGGGCCGGGGTCGCGGCCCGGGGTCTCGATGATGAACGGGACGCCCGCGACGGCCGGGTGGGCGAACAGGGCCGCGAAGGGGTCCTCGCCGATCTGCCCGTCGCCGATGTTCTCGTGCCGGTCCTTCGCGGAGCCGCACGCGTCCTTGGAGTCGTTGGCGTGGACGAGGTCGAGCCGTCCCGCGCCGACCGTCTCGACCAGCGCGTCGATCGTCTCCTTGACGCCGCCCGGCGCGGCGAGGTCGTGCCCGGCGGCGAACGCGTGGCACGTGTCGAAGCACACGCCCAGCTTCGGGTGGTGCTCCAGCTCCTCGAAGAACGGGCCGAGGTCCTGGACCTTGGCGCACAGCATCTTGCCCTGCCCCGCCATGGGCTCGAGCAGCAGCCGCGGGCCGTCGTCCGGGATCTCCTCCAGCAGGGGGAGGACGTGCTCGTGGACCTGCCGCATCGCGGCGTCGTACGCCTGGCTGACGGCCGAGCCGGTGTGGACGACGACGCCCCGCGCGCCGATCGCGCGGCCGCGCTCCAGCGAGTGCCGGACCGTGGCGATCGACTTCTCGAGGGTCTCCTCGCTGGGGGAGCCGAAGTTCACGAGGTACGGGGCGTGCACGTACACGGGCACGTCGTCGCGGTCGCGGAGCTCGGCGTCCTCGGCCGGCTTGCCGGCGGGGAGCGCCCACCCGCGCGGGTTCGCGACGAACACCTGGATCGCCTCGGCGCCGATCTCGGCGGCGTACTTCAGGCCGCCGGTGGCGAGCCCGCCGGCGACCGGGACGTGGGCCCCGACGGGGCTCTGCGGAGAGGTCATGGTCCCTCCAGCCTATCCGCCGCCCGGCGTCCCGGGGCCGCCGCTCAGGGCCCCCGGACGATCGTTACCGTGGAGCCGCGGTCGGCCGTGCCGTCCCCGCCGGGCGCCTGGAACCGGACGGTGTCGCCGCCCCATCCCTGCACGTTCACCTCGAACCCGGAGTCCTTGAGGATCTTGGTGGCGTCGTCGACGCTGCGGTGGGTGACGTCCGGCACCGGGATCTTCTCGGCGCCGCCCTCGCCGTCGCAGCCGAGCCGGATCGGGCCCGCGTCGATGATGCAGTCGCGCTCGTTGACGACGAGCGCGACCTCGTCGCCGCGGGACACGCCGGTGCCCTCGCCCGGCGTCTGCTCGACGACGGTGCCGGGCGCCTTGCCCTCGACGCGCTTCTCCCGGACGGTCACCTTCAGGCCGAGCGAGCGGAGCCGGTTCGCGGCGGTCTCGCCGTTCGAGCCGACGAGGTCCGGCATCGACATGCCGCCGCTGAGGACGACGGCGACCGGCTCGTCCGGGGACAGCTCCTTCCCGGCGGCGGGGTCGGTGCCGACGACGCGGTCCTTCGGGACGGTCTGCGACTCGCGGGTGCTCGTCCCGCCGACCCGGAACCCGTCGTCGGCGAGGATCTTCTTCGCCTCGTCGAGCGTCTTCCCCTCGACGTCCGGGACGGCCCGGGGCGTGAGCCCCTTGGACGGCGTCAGCGTGACGGTCTCCCCCTGCCCGACGCGGGCGCCCGCGCCCGGGTCGGACTTCGCGACCAGCCCCTTGCGGACCCGGTCGTGGTAGACGGGTTCGGCGACGCGGACGGCGATGCCGGCGTCGGCGAGCGCGCCGCGCGCCTCCGCGACCTCCATCCCGACGATGTCGGCCGGGACGTGCTCGTACTGCCCGGACGTCTGGTACCAGACGGCCCACCCGAGGATCACGGCGGCGATCGCGCCGATCGCGACAAGCACGTACCGCCCGGTGAGCGCCCCGATGACGCGGTCGCCGCGGGAGCGCGGCGGCGGGCCCGCCGGGTCCTCGCCGGGGTCGAGCACGGCGGTGTGGCCGCGCACGTCCTCGGGGAAGCGGACGGGCGACGTCCGCGGCGCGGGCGGGAGCGGCTCCGTGCCCCCGTGCCCGGCCGGCCCGCCGTCCGCGGCGCCGTCCGGGGGCGCGGCCCCGGCGGGCGCGGGCAGGACGGCCGTCCCGCCGGGGGGCGCCTCCTCGAGCCGCGCGTCGATGTCGGGCGGCAGCCCGCCGTGGACCTCGGCGACCGCGGCGAGGCAGGCGTTCGCGTCCTGCGGGCGGTGCGCGGGGTCGCGGCTCGTCGCGGCCGTGACGAGCTCGTCGACCCGGTACGGCAGGCCGGGGACGAGTTCGGACGGCGGCGGCACGGTCTCGTTGACGTGCTTGTACGCGACGGCGAGCGGTGTGTCGCCCTCGTGCGGGAGCCGTCCGGTGAGCAGCTCGAACAGCATGATCCCGGCGGCGTAGACGTCGGAGCGCACGTCGGCGCTGCCGGACGTGACCTGCTCGGGCGCGAGGTACCCGACGGTGCCGATGATCACGCCGGTGCGGGTCATCCGGCTCGCGGACTCGGCCCGCGCGAGCCCGAAGTCGGTCACCTTGACCTGGCCGTCCTCGGTGATGAGGACGTTCTCCGGCTTGACGTCGCGGTGCACGAGCCCGGCGCGGTGCGCGGCGCCGAGGGCGGCCAGCACCGGCTGCATGGTCTCCAGCGCGGCCCGCGGCCCGAACCGGCCGCGGGCGGCGAGCGCGTCCCGCAGCGTCCGGCCGGGGACGTACTCCATCACCAGGTAGCCGCGCTCGCCGTCCGTCCCCTGGTCGTACACGGCGACGACGTTGGGGTGCGACAGCGCGGCGGCGGCCTTGGCCTCGCCGATGAAGCGGTTCACGAAGTCCTCGTCGGCGGCGAGGCCGGCGTGCATCACCTTGACCGCGACGACGCGGTCGAGCCTGCTGTCGCGCGCGAGGTAGACCGTGGCCATGCCGCCGCGGGCGATGCGGGACTCAATGCGGTAGCGCCCGTCGAGCAGCTGCCCGACGAGTGGATCTGCGACCGTCGTGTCCATCGCAGCGAGTCTACGGCGGGTTCGCCATGCAACTCATCAGTCGCGAGTATGAGCATGGTCGAGCGCGGAGGGCTGGATCTTATACCCATCTTAAGCCGCCGAC
>NZ_QHJN01000302.1:0-4798 GCF_003947565.1 Actinomadura sp. WAC 06369
ACCGCTAGGGTGGTCACGAGGTCTCCGGTGTTCAGGTTCTTCTTGGTCGATGAACCCTCTACCGGAGACCTCACTATTTAGCGATCAGGACACACCGCCACACCCTGGACTTCGAAACACGCCCTAGCGATCATGAAGCTCACACTCGGCGGCTGTATCGTCACCCGGCGCCGTCCTGCGGTCGGCCCTGCCGGGTGCGATGGGCGCCCCGAACCCGCCGAGCCGAGGCCGCGCTCTCCCCCGCCGCCGCATGCCACGGCTCGGACGTGCCGGCATCGCCGTCGTGGCCGCCCGTGCGACCGTGGCGGCACGGGCACCGGGCGCCGTATCAGGCGCGGGTGCGTTCCATGAGAGCGGCGAACTCCTCCAGGGAGATCTTGCCGTCACGGTTGACGTCGCTCTCGACGACCAGCTCCACCGCGCGCGTCTGGTCGGCGTTGAGGCCCAGGGCGCGCATGAGGTTCTGCAGCTCCGGGATGGTGAGGTAGCCGTCACCGTCGCCGTCGACGAGGTCGAACGTGGGCTTGTAGTCGTCGATGCTGCTCATTGCGGTGATCTCCTTCGTCGGTGCTGGGCCGACGGTAGCACCGGCCCAGCACCTTTACGCAGTAAGGTAGGGGTGGTGCGGAGGAGTCCGCCATAATCGGAGGAGTGCGCCGCTCGTACGAATTCCTCGATCATCCCGGACCCATCCCGTTCGCCCACCGCGGCGGGGCCGGCGGACGTCCCGAGAATTCCATGGCCGCCTTCCAGCGGGCGGTCGACCTGGGCTACCGCTACCTGGAGACCGACGCCCACGCCACCGCCGACGGCGTCGTGGTCGCGTTCCACGACCGCACCCTCGACCGGGTGACCGACCGGACCGGCACCGTCGCCCGGCTCCCCTACTCCGAGGTCGCGCGGGCCCGGATCGGCGGCACCGAGCCGATCCCCCGGCTGGAGGACGTCCTGGGGGCCTGGCCGGACGCGCGCGTCAACATCGACCTCAAGGACGCCCCGGTCATCGGGCCGCTCGCCGAGGTGCTGCACCGCACGAACGCCTGGCACCGGGTGTGCCTGACGTCGTTCTCCACCCGCCGGCTCGCGCAGATGCGGGCGCGGCTGCCGCTGTACACCGACCGGGACGTGTGCACGGCGCTGGGCCCGCGCGGGGTGATGGCGCTGCGCGCCAAGTCCTACGGGGGGCCGACGGCCAAGCTGGTGCGGCTCGCGGCGACGGGCGTGGCGTGCGCGCAGGTGCCCTACGGGCTGGGGCCGCTGCCGTTCGTGACCGAGAGGTTCGTCGCCACGGCGCACCGGCTCGGCCTGCAGGTCCACGCGTGGACGGTGAACGACGAGGACGCCATGGAGCGGCTGCTGGACCTCGGCGTCGACGGCATCATGACCGACAAGCTGGTCACCCTGCGGCGCGTCCTGGCCGCCCGCGGGCTGTGGGAGCGCCCCTCCCCCGCGCCGGAGACGCGCGCCGGCGCCTGACGGGCCGGCGCCGGGACGGCCGCCGGTTCAGCGGCCGAACCCCGGCGGCCGGTACTCGGCGGCGATGCGCAGCGGCGCCCCCTGGGGACGGTCGGCGGGCTGCGCGGACTGGGCGGGTCGGCCCGTCTGGGACAGATCGACCCGCTGCGACCGCACCATCTCCAGAAGCTCCAGATCTTCCGGAGAGACCAGTGCGGCCATCACCTTGCCCCGCCGCGTCAGCTTCACGGGCTCGCCGGTGTAGGCGACCCGGTTGACGAGGTCCGCGAACTGGGCGCGTGCTTCGGTTACCGGAACATCCACGGGATTCATCGTATAGCGAAACATGGCCTCTCCCCCTGGCCGCGGCACCGCGCCACCACTAGCCTCAGACGTACATAGTGTACGAAATGTACAGAACGAGCGGGAGGGTTCATGAACGAGGAGCCGAGGCCCGGAGAGCGACCGGACATGCGACCGCAGGCCCGGCCGGACACCCACGCGCCCCGCGTGCGGGCCAAGGTCGCCGAGGCGCCGCGGCTCGCGGAGGCGCACCTGTTCGAGCGGCTGCTCGCGCAGCGCATCGTGTTCCTCGGAACCGAGATCGACGACCAGGTGGCCAACCGGGTGAACGCGCAACTCTTGCTGCTCGCCTCCCAGGACGCCCACCGCGACATCACCGTCTACATCAACTCCCCCGGCGGCGTCGTGGACGCCGGGATGGCGATCTACGACATGATGCAGTTCGTCCCGAACGACATCTCCACCGTCGCGATGGGCATGGCCGCCTCCATGGGACAGACACTGCTGTGCGCGGGAACGGCCGGCAAGCGCTACGCGCTGCGGCACGCGCGCGTCATGATGCACCAGCCGCACGGCGGCATCGGCGGCACCGCGTCCGACATCAGGATCCAGGCCGAGCAGTCGCTCTACCTGAAGCGGACCCTGGCCGAGCGGACCGCGTTCCACACCGGGCAGCCGCTCGAGCGGATCGAGGCCGACGCCGACCGGGACCGGTGGTTCACCGCCGACCAGGCCCGCGAGTACGGCTTCATCGACCACGTCATCGACAGCACCGACCGGGTGGGCACCTGATGCGGGCCGAGAAGCGCTCCCTCGTCCCCTCCTACGAGGAGCAGACGCCCTACGGACGCAAGGAGACCGACCCCTACAACAAGCTCTTCGAGGACCGCATCGTCTTCCTCGGGACGCCGGTCGACGACGTCAGCGCCAACGACGTCACCGCCCAGATGCTGGCGCTCGAGGGCATGGACCCCGACCGCCGCATCGCCCTCTACATCAACTCGCCCGGCGGGTCGCTGACGGCGATGATGGCGATCCACGACACGATGAGCTACATCCGTCCCGAAATCGAGACCACCTGCGTGGGGCAGGCGGGTTCGGCGGCGGCGGTGCTGCTGGCGGCCGGGACGCCCGGCAAGCGGGCGGCGCTGGCGAGCGCCCGGATCCTGCTGCACGAGCCCGAGGTCGGGACGTCCCGCGGCCAGTCCAGCGACCTGCAGATCCAGGCGGAGGAGGTGCTGCGGCTGCGGGCCCAGACCGAGGCGATCATCGCCGAGGCCACCGGGAAGGACCCTGAGACGGTCCGCCGCGACCTCGACCGCGACCGCTACTTCACCGCGCAGGAGGCCCTGGAGTACGGGCTGATCGACGAGGTCCTGACGTCCCGGCGCTGAACCGCCCGGACGGACGCGCGCCCCCGCGGCCCGGGGCCGCGCCGAAGGATTCCCGCAGGGCCGCGGGGCCCCGGCGAAAACCCGCAGGGTTGGACCCGCCCGCGGACGGGAATCTTGTCACCGGATTCAGCGTTGGTCAGGGCAAGACCGCAAGCCGTCTGGGAGGCACGTGACGATGGCCGAGCGCGCACTTCGCGGCACCCGACTCGGAGCGACGAGCTACGAGAACGATCGCAACACCGATCTGGCCCCTCGGCAAGAGGTGGACTACACCTGCACCAAGGGCCACCGGTTCACCGTGACGCTCGCAGCCGAGGCCGAGGTGCCGATGACCTGGGAATGCCGCAACTGCGGCGCCACGGCCCTGCGGGTCGACGGCGAGCTCCCCCAAGCGAAGAAGGGGAAGCCGCCGCGGACGCACTGGGACATGCTCATGGAACGCCGTACCGTCGAGGACCTCGAGGAGGTGCTGGCGGAACGGCTGGAGATCCTGCGGGCCGGGCGCAGGAAGACCGCCTGACCGACACGATCGGGTGACGCTACGGGGCCCGCACCGGTGCACGCACGTGCACCGGTGCGGGCCCGTCGCCGTTCGCGCCCGACCGCCGCGGCCGAAGGTCTTCGGCCGGCGGGACGCGGGACGCCGCGAATCCGGGCGCGCTCAGCGGGTCCGGGGCACGATCAGGCCCGTCTCGTAGGCGGTGACGACGGCCTGGACGCGGTCGCGCAGGCCCAGCTTGCGCAGGACGCGGCTCACGTGCGTCTTGACCGTCTCCTCCCCCACCACGAGCCGCGCGGCGATCTCGGCGTTGCTCAGCCCCTCGGCGACCAGCCGCAGCACCTCGGTCTCCCGCGGCGTCAGGACGTCCAGCGCGGCCGACGGCGGGCGGGGCCGCAGCCGCGCGAACTCGTCGATGAGGCGCCGGGTGACGGCCGGGGCGAGCAGCGCCTCCCCCGCCGCCACGACGCGGACGGCGTCGAACAGCCGCTCGGCCGTCACGTCCTTGAGCAGGAACCCGCCCGCGCCCGCCACCAGCGCGTCGTAGACGTGCTCGTCGAGGTCGAACGTCGTCAGCATCAGGATGCGGGGCGCGCCCGCGGCGGACGCGATGCGGCGGGTCGCCTCGATCCCGTCCATCACCGGCATCCGCACGTCCATCAGCACCACGTCCGGGCGGTGCTCGGCGCAGGCGCGGACCGCCGCCGCGCCGTCGTCGGCGGTCGCGACGACGGCGAAGTCCGGCTGCGTGCCCAGCAGCGCGCCGAAGCCCGCGCGGACGACCTCCTGGTCGTCGGCCACGATGATGCGGACGGTCACCGCGCCGCCCTCACCGTGCCGCCCTCGCGGGGGCGCCGTGAGCGGGCGTCGCGGCCGCGTCCGCGGCGGGCAGGACCGCCTCGACGACGAACCCGCCGAGGGGGCCCGCGCCGGTGCGCAGCTCCCCGCCGACCGCCGCGACCCGCTCGCGCATCCCCGTCAGCCCGTGCCCGCCGGGGACGGGCGGGCCGACGGCCGCGGCGTGGGTTCTAGTGATCCCCGCAACACCCTGATCTTCAGGGAGTTGCGGGGATCATGGATTTTGAGGACCTGAAGGCAAGGTTCTTCGAGGCGCTGGACCGGGAGAACGGCAGTATCTCGGGGGCTG
>NZ_QHJN01000303.1:0-4782 GCF_003947565.1 Actinomadura sp. WAC 06369
AACGGCCCCCGCCCACCGGAACCGGACGCCCCAGCGGACGCCGGGGCGGACGAACCAGCGGACGACACGGCGGACGACGAGACCGACCGCGAGGCCGACGAGGCGAACCGCGAGGCGGACCGCGAGGCGGACGAGGCCGCCACGGACGCGGCGAGCACGGCGAGCAGCCCGCCGGAGACGGACAAGGCGAGCGCGGCGGATAAGGCGGATGAAACGGGCGCCGAGCCGGACGCGAGTGACGCGGACGCGGCCGTCCGCCCGTCCGGCGCCGACACCACCCGCGCAGAGGATGAGACCGCCGACGCCGACGGCACCGGCGCAGACGAGACCGCCCCCGCCGGCGCCGCCGCCGCAGTCGGCACCGCCGCCGGGGCCGGGGGAATCGACAGCGACGGCGACGCGGACGGGGACGGCAACCGGGACGGCGGCGGCGCTGCGGAAGGCTTCGGTGATCGGTCCGCGGGAACGGGTGCCGGGGAGACGGCCGTCGATCCGGGCGGGACGCCCGCGGGCGGTGCGGGTCGGGGACGCGCGGAGGGCGCGTCCGAGGCGAGAACTGCGTCGGGGGGCGTGGTGTCCGAGGAAGGACCGGACGGGCCCGGGAAGAAGGGGCCCGGGAAGAAGACGCGCAGCAGGAAGCGGCGGATCATGCGGCGGGTCGTGTTCGCCGTGCTGGGGTTCCTCGGGTTCTGCGCGGCGGCGTTCGCCGTCGCGTACCTGTTCACCCCGGTGCCGTCGCCGCAGGAGAAGGCGCTCGCGCAGGGCCCGATCTTCTACTACGCCGACGGCGAGACGCAGATCGCCAAGACCGGGGTGAACCGGACGGCGGTGGAGCTCGACCGGATCCCCGAGCACGTCCGCAACGCGGTGATCGCGGCGGAGAACGACACCTTCTACGACGACCCCGGGGTCTCGCTCCAGGGCACGACGCGCGCCGTGTGGTCGACCGTGACCGGCAAGCAGCTGCAGGGCGGGTCGACGATCACCCAGCAGATGGTGCGGAACTACTACGGCGGCATCGGCCGGGAGCAGACGATCACCCGGAAGCTCAAGGAGATCATGGTCGCCCTGAAGGTCGACCGGTCGAAGTCGAAGGACTGGATTCTCGAGCAGTACCTCAACACCATCTACTTCGGGCGGAACGCGTACGGCGTGCAGGCCGCCGCGAAGGCGTACTACGGCAAGGACGTCAGCGAGCTGACGGCGGCGGAGGGGGCCTACCTCGCCGCGGCGATCCAGCAGCCGAGCAACTTCTCCGAGCTGACCGAGGAGAACCAGGCGCGCGTCGAGGCGCGGTGGCGGTCGGTGCTCGGCAACATGGCCGACAACGGCATGGTGACGTCGTCGCAGGCGTCCTCGATGCGGTTCCCCGAGCCCGTCGAGCAGCACGTCACGGACATCCTCAAGGGCCAGAAGGGCTACATGGTCAACGTGGCCCGCAAGGAGCTCGTCGAGCGGCGCGGGTACACCGAGGACGAGATCAACCGCAGCGGCCTGAAGATCACCACGACGTTCGACAAGCGGCTGATGGACGCCGCGAAGGAGGCCGTCGAGTCGAACGTCCCGGACGGGACGAGCAAGAAGACCCGGGCCGGCCTCATCTCGGTGGATCCCGCCACCGGGAAGGTCGTCGGCTTCTACGGCGGCCGCGGCTACCTCGAGGAGGCGCTGACCAGCACGTTCGGCGACTGGGCGCAGGCCGGGTCCGGGTTCAAGCCGATCGCGCTGATCGCCGCGCTCGACGCGGGCAAGTCGCTGTCCACGACGTACAACGGCAGCTCGCCGATCTACATCAACGGCACCCCGATCAGGAACGACGGCGGCCGCAGCTTCGGGACGGTCAACCTCGCGCAGGCCACCCAGAACTCGGTCAACACCGCGTACGTGAACCTCGGCCGGGACATCGGCAACGACACCATCCTCGAGATGGCGGAGAAGCTCGGCATCCCGTCGTCGCAGATCACCGAGGGCCAGCGGGGCGCCGCGACGCTGCCGCTCGGCATCGTGTCGCTGCACCCGGTGCAGCAGGCGGGCGTGTACTCGGCGTTCGCGTCCGAGGGCGTGTTCCGGCAGCCGTTCACGGTCGAGTCGGTCACCGACAACGAGGGCCACAAGCGCACGTTCACCGAGAAGGGCGAGCGGGCGTTCAGCGCCCAGGACGCCCGGGACGCCACGTACGCGATGCAGCGGGTCGTCCAGTACGGCACGGGGACGGGCGCGCAGCTCCCGGACGGGCGCGACGTCGCGGGCAAGACGGGCACCACGGACGAGGGCAAGGCGATCTGGTTCAACGGGTTCATCCCGCAGATGGCGACGAGCGTGGCGATGTTCAACAGCGACCGCAAGCCGCTCGACATCCCCGGCTACGGCGCGTACGGCGGGGCGCTCCCGGCGCAGATCTGGCGCTCCTACATGTCCGAGGCCGTCCGGATCGCCGACCTGGAGCCGAAGTCGTTCGGCGAGCCGTCGATGCGTCCGGGCGGCGGCTACGGCGGGGCGCCGCAGACCGGCGGCACCGAGGACCGCGACGACCCCGAGCCGTCCGGCCCGCCCGACGGTCCGCCGTCCCAGGGGCCGGAGGAGCCGGACGGCCCGCCCCCGCCGACCGGTGACGGCGGCGGCACGGCCCCGCCCGACCCGGGCGACGGCGGAGGCGACGGCGGCGGCGGGGACGACGGTGGAGGCGACCCCGGCGGCGGAGGCGACCCCGGCGGCGGGGGCGGCGACGACGGTGGCGGCGGCGACCCCGGCGGCGGGGGCGGCCCGCCCGGTGGGACGGGCTGACCCGCCCCGGTCACCCGTCGCAGACGGCGCCGATCTTCGCGGGGGCGTCCCGCAGGACGGCGTCCAGCTCGGCGACGTCGCCCTCCGCGAGCCGCCCCGAGGCGGCCTGGAGGCGGGCGGTCTGCTGCTGGAGGACGTCCTTCAGCCGCGGATCGTCCGCCTTCTTCGCCAGCGCGTCGATACGCCCCGCGAAGCTCTGCGTCGCCTGCCGCCACGGGCCCCCGTCGGACGCGGACGCCCGCTCGATCTCGTCCGTGAACCGCCGGTACTCCGCGGTGACGGACGCGCACACCTCGTCGGAGTTGCCGCTGAGCACACCGCACCCGCCCAGCAGTCCCGCGGCGCCCGCCAGCAGCACGGCCCCGGCAAGTGTCCGAATCGGCATTGATTCCTCCCGCTCGATGCACGTTCGCCCCCGCACATACTTCCGTATCGCGTCGGGTTCACCGGACCGGTGGAAGGCGCGCGGGACGACGCTTACGCTGTCGGTGGACCGGGACCCGCAATCGGATCCGCGTCACCCTCGCGGACCGGGCCGTCCCGCTGACCTGCGGGGACTCCCGCACCGCCGGACGTATAGGCTCTTTGGTCCTGTTCGCCCATGTAGCGTAGGCAGTCGCGTGGGGACGAGCACGGAAGAAACAGGGGGTGGCGACCGTGGCCGACGCGTGGCGACCCACGTCGGAACTCGAGCGCCGACTGCACGAGAGCGTACGGGCCGGCGACCAGGAAGGCTACTTCCGCGTCCTCGCGGACAGCGAACTGGTCCTGCCCGTCCCGCCGGACGTCGTCGACGACGTCCTCGCGAACACGGCGCAGCCGACGTGGCCCACCCAGGAAGAGGACGGCCGCGTCCACGTCCTGACCTACACGTCCGCCGCGGCGATGCGCGCCTGCCTCGGCCCCTCCTACCGGC
Source organism: Actinomadura sp. WAC 06369 (assembly GCF_003947565.1). Classification (NCBI taxonomy): domain Bacteria; kingdom Bacillati; phylum Actinomycetota; class Actinomycetes; order Streptosporangiales; family Thermomonosporaceae; genus Actinomadura; species Actinomadura sp. WAC 06369. The sequence continues at coordinate 3,701 of NZ_QHJN01000303.1, forward strand.
ACTTCATGACGCTGCGGTTCGAGGACATCGCGCAGAGCTGGCCGGACGCCGCCTGGTGGCTCGCCGTGGACGTCCCCGGGCCCGGCGTCGACGCCGCCCTGCCGATCGAGGCGCGGCTCCCGTCCTGGTTCGTCCGGCAGGTCGCCGAGGGCGACGGGCGCCCGCCCCGCGTCGGCCGTCCCGGCGCGCCCGCCGAGGGACCGTGGGAGGAGCTCCGCGGGCAGCACCGCGACCTGCCCCGCGAGGCCCGCCGGCCCGAGTTCCAGCCCGCCAACGACGTCGAACGCGAACTGCTGCGGGCCGCCGCGAACAACGACCACGACCTCTTCCTGCAGACGCTCGCCGGAACCGAGGTCCTGCTCCCCGTCCCCGAGGACACCGACTACTCGCTGCGCCCCGGCCGCCCCGGCTTCCCGTGGCAGACCCGCGACGTCGACGGCGCCACGGTCGTCCCCGTCTTCACGTCCCCGGAACGGCTCATCGAGGCCGCGCGCGCCGCCGGGACCGGCACCGAGTACATCCGGCTGCCGTTCACCGTCGCGCTCCGCTACTGGCCGCACCCCGACTGGCAGCTCGCGATCAACTCCGGCTCCCCCGCCGGCGGCACCGTCCAGGCGCAGCAGCTCCCCGGCCTCGCGACCTGGGCCGACCAGCGCGCCGCGCAGCGGATGACCGACGGGTTCGAGCCGCAGAACGAGATCGAGCAGCGCCTCTTCGACGCCGCCCGCCGCCGCGACACCGACGCCTTCTACAAGATCCTGCTCGGCGCGCAGGTCCTCGTCCCCGCCGACCCCGACACCCCGTGGGGCGTCGCCCCGGACGACCCCGCGTTCCCGTGGCAGCCCGTCGACGTCCACGGCCGCACGTCCATCCAGGTGTTCACGTCGCTGAAGTGGATGAACGACGCCCTCAGCTCGTCGCGCTTCGTGATGCCGACCCTGCACGAGATGGTCGCCGCGTGGCCCGACACCGCGTGGACGTTCGTCCTCAACCCCGGCACCCCGATCGACGCGAGCATGCCCGGCGACCAGGTCCGCGCCCTCGCGGGCCGCACCGTCCCCGAGGAGCCCGCGACTCCCCCG
>NZ_QHJN01000032.1:0-59625 GCF_003947565.1 Actinomadura sp. WAC 06369
GGGGACGGGGGCGTCGGGCCGCCGGACAGCGCGGACGTCCCCACGTGCGCGGTCGGGAGGGGCGCGGCGCGGCGCAGGCCCTCGAGCCAGGCGACGGCGTCGCCGATGGTCGCGACGCCGGACGGGTCGGCGGGGCGGGGCACGGCGCCCGCGCGGGCGGCGAGGTCGTGCAGGAGCGCGGTGCGTTCGGCGGGGTCGATCGCCAGGTCGGCCTCGAGGTCGAGCTCGTCGTCGAGGCGTGCCTTGGGACGGCCGGTGCGGGCGGCGACGGCGGCGTGCACGGCGGCGCGGGCGTCGAACGGGCCGTCCGGCAGGGCGGGCAGGGTCTCCCCCGGCAGGATGGGGCGCGGCGGCGGGACGGGCGCGTCGCCGCCGTCGAGGTGCCGGAGGATGACCTCGCGCTGGGCGGCGATCAGCTCGCGGCCGGCGCGCAGGTACTCCAGGACGGCCGCGTCGGAGCGGCGGCGGTCGCCCACCGGGCCGTCGAGGCGGGTGGCGGGCCGCGGCGCGCCGGGCGGGACGTCGCCGTCGGCGGTCGTGACGGTGTGCCCGTCGACGAACCAGGCCGGTGCGGGCGCGGGCGCGTCGACGGGACGGGCGTCGCGGCCGGCGAACAGCGGCAGCGGGTCGACCGGGACGCCCGCGGCGGCGAGGCGCGCGAGGGCGTCGAGGAGGCCGTGCAGGCCGTCGCAGCCGACCGCGGTGTGCGGGCGGTCGCCGAGGACGGCGCCGACGAGCCGGGTGAGGGCGCCGCCGGGTCCGGCCTCGACGAAGGTGCGGGCGCCCGCGGCGTACATCGCCTCGATCTGCTCGGCGAACCGGACGGGCGCGGCGAGCTGGCCCGCGAGGGTCGCGGCGAGGTCGGCGGGTTCGGCGTCGTAGGGCGCGGCGGTCGCGCCGGACCACACGGGGAACGCCGGGGACCGCAGGTCGCGGCCGGCGAGCGCGGCGCGGAGGCTCCCGGACGCGGCGGCGACGAGCGGGCTGTGCAGGGCGCAGCCGACGGGCAGCCGCTCGGCGGGCAGGCCGCGGGCGGCGAGGACGCCGAGGGCGCGGTCGACGCCCGCGGAGGTCCCGGCGATCACGGTCTCGCGGGGCGCGTTCTGCGCGGCGACCGCGATGTCGGACACGTCCGACAGGACGTCGCGCACCTCGTGGAGCCCGGCGGCGACGACGGCCATCGCGCCCGGGTCGTCCCCGGCGGCGGCGAGGATCGCGTCGGCGCGGGCGGCGCTCAGCTCGATCAGGTCGGCGTCGTCGAAGACCCCGGCGGCGCACAGCGCGACGATCTCGCCGTGCCCGTGCCCGGCGGCGAGGTCGGGGTGGACGCCGACGGCGGTGAGCAGCCGGTGGACGGCGAGGCCCGCGAGCCCGAGGGCGGGCTGGGCGACGCGGGGGTCGGCGAGCGCGGCGCGGCGGCGGCGGACGTCCTCCGGCGTGAACGCGGCGGGCGGGAACATCGCGGGCGCGTAGTCCCGGCCGAGGCGCAGGAGCCGCTGCAGGCGGGGGAACGCGATGAACAGGTCGGCCTGCGCGCCCGGCCGCGGGCCGAGCAGGCCGGGGAACAGGAAAGCCACCTGGCCGGGGTCGCTCCCGGTCTCGGCGGCACCGTCGAGCCGTGCGCGCAGGTCGTCGGGGGAGGTCGCGGCGAACGCCGCCGCGACCGGGCCGTCGTCGGCCGCGACGGTGCGGGCGAGGTCGCGCAGCCGGTGCCCGGACGCCGCGAGGGCGCGCAGCCGTTCGACGTCCGTGCCCGCGCGGATCACGAACAGTTCGGCGGGCCATTCGGCGAGCCCCGACACCGGTTCGGGCGCGCCGCCGTACCCGGACAGGACGGCGTGGTAGCGGGTGCCGTCGCCGGTCGCGGCGACGGCCGCGTGCCGGTCGCCGGGCGGGACGGCCCACGGGCGCGGGGACGTCCCGAACGCGAGGGGCCCGCCGGCGTCCCACGCGTCGTTCGGGCGGGCGAGGTGCGGGGTGCCGGGCAGGACGCCGGCGTGCAGGGCGCGCGCGGACTTGATCAGCCCGGCGAGCCCGGCGGCGGCGCCGGTGTGCCCGATCTGGGACGTCGCCGAGCCGAGGGCGACGGAGCCGGGCGCGGCGCGCGCGAACAGCGAGGCCAGGGCGCGGAGTTCGGCGCCGTCGCCGGGCACGGTCGCGTCCCCGGACGTCTCGACGAGGCCGGTGCGCTCGGGGGCGACGCCCGCGCGCTCGTGCGCCCGCAGCGCCGCCCGCGTCCGCCCGTCGGCCCCGGCGACGCCCTTGACGACCGCGTAGACGCGGTCGCCGTCGCGTTCGGCGTCGGCGAGCCGCTTGAGGACGACGCACGCGACGCCCTCGCCGGGGGCGATCCCGTCGGCGGCGGCGTCGAACGGGGCGCAGCGGCCGGACGGCGACAGCGTCCCGGCGGCCGCGGCCCGCAGGTAGTCGTGGATCGCGGTGCGCAGGTCGGCGGCGCCGCACAGGACCATGTCGCTGCCGCCGGAGGCGAGTTCCCGGCACGCGGCGTCGAGGGCGGCGAGCGACGACGCCCCGCCGGCCGCGACGGTGTGCGCGGCGCCGCCGAGGCCGAGCCGGGCGGCGATGTCGCCGGGCCGGACGCCGACGAGCGACGCGGCGGTCGGAGCGGGCAGCCGTTCGGCGATCTCGGGCGGGACCTCGCCGAACCAGGCGGGGAGGGCGGCGCGGAACGCGTGGGCCGCGGCGAGGTCGCCGCCGCCCTCGGTCCCGAAGACCACCGAGGTGCGGGCGCGGTCGAAGGCCCGGTCGCCGTAGCCGGCGTCGTCCAGCGCCCGGGACGCGACCTCCAGCGCCAGCAGGTGCGCGGGGTCGATGCCGCCGAGGTCGGCCGCGGGGACGCCGTGCGCGTCGGCGTCGAACGGGGTCTTCGGCAGGAGGCCGCCCCACTTCGACGGCGTCTTCCCGTCCTCGGCGGCGCCGTGGTAGACGTCCGGGTCCCAGTGGGCGACCTCGGTGACGGCGCCGGACCCGCGCAGGACGTTCGCCCAGTACCGGTCGGCGTCGCGGGCGCCCGGGAGCACGCAGTCCATCCCGACGATCGCGATGTCGGCGGGGCGGGGCGCCGTGCCGCGCCCGTCCAGCCCGAGTTCGGCGGCGCGGCCGGCCAGCAGGGCGGTGGCGCCGGACGTCACCTGCTCGTGCAGGACGGCGACGCCGGTCTTCGCCGACCGCAGCGCGGCGACCTGGCCGAGCAGGTAGAGGCCCTCGGCGCGCTGCTCGTCGGTGTCGACGGGCGCGCCGCGGCGCAGGCCCTTCCCGGCGATCCGCAGCCGCGCCAGGTTCAGCTTCTCCAGCCGCCGGAACGCCTCGTGCCGCGACATGCCGGTGCCGAGCAGTTCGGTGCGGGTCTCCTCGAACGTCCGCACGTACGGGGTGACGGCGCAGCGGGTCGCGTGGCCGGGGGACGTCTCGAGCAGCGCGGTCGCGGTGCAGTCGAGCGCCGTCTCCTGGTAGCCCGGACGGACGGCGCCCGCCGCGACCGCCTCGGACGTGAACAGGTACGCGGTGCCCATCAGCACGCGGACGTCCGCGCCGCGCTCGGCGAGCGGCCCGGCGAGCGCCGCGACCATCGCGGCGGACCGCTCGTCGTGGATCCCGCCCGCGAACATGACCGACAGCCGCGGGGCCTCGTCGGGGTGCGCGGCGCAGAACGCGTCGAGCCGGTCGAGCTGCGCCTCCCACAGCGGGAAGCTCGGGAGCGGGCCGACGGGCCCACCGCACTCCATGCCCGCGAACACGAACCGGCGGGTGCCCTCGGCGAGGAAGCGGTCCAGCTGCTCGGGCGCCGGAACGCACAGGTACGTCCGGGTCCCGACCTCTTCGAGCGGTTCGGCCTGCACGGGCAGGCCCCCGGCGAGAAGCGCGTACGGGGGCGCCGCGGCGCGGACGGCGGCGAGCTGCTCGGCCCGCAGCTCCGGCGGGACGAACCCGACCATCCCGACGCCCCAGGGCCGCCCGCCGAGCCGGTCGGCGGTGTCGCGCAGCAGCTCCGCCACCGCGTCGCCGCCCATCGCGCCGAGCGCCAGGAACGGCAGCCCGCCGTCCTGCGCGACCGCCGCGGCGAACGCGGACGTGTCGCTGACTTCCGCCATCGGCCCCTGCGCGACCGGGTACTCGCCGCCGTGCGGGCCGTCCTTCGGGGCGAGCGGCGCGACCCGGACGGCCGCGCGGATGTGCTCGGCGATCCCCCGCCGCACGGCCTGCACCACGCCCCCCGCGGTCTTGTACCGCGCCGCGAGCGTCCCGTCCGGGGCGTCCGGCGCGTCCGTCTCCGCGACACCGTCCAGCTGGGCGTCCAGCACGACGCCCGCGGCGCCCCCGGCGACCGCGGCGGCCGCCGTCCGGGGCCCGATCCCGCCCGCCGCGTACGCGGGGACGCCCAGGGCCAGCAGATGCTGCAGCAGGACGAACGTCGTCGCGTCGTCCGCGCGGCCGCCCGCCTCGCGGCCCCGCGCGACCAGCCCGACGCCGCGCGTCCCGTCGATCCCGCGGGCCGCGTCCAGCGCCGCCGCGGCCTCGGCCGGGTCGACGACCTCGACCAGCAGCCGCCGCCCGCGCGCGAACGCCGCGACGTCCGGGCCGTCCGCGGCGCCGAGCAGCGGGGCGTCCACGAGGACGGTGCCCGCCGCGTCCGGCAGCTCCTCCGGCCGGACCCGGCAGCCCGCCGGCACCCGGACCCCGAACGGGCCCGGCCACCAGCGCACCACCTCGTCCAGCGCGGCGAGCCCGGACGCGCGGTCGGCGCCGAGGTCCAGCACCCCGAGTCCGCCCGCCCGCGCGACCGCCACCACCGCGCGCGGCGCCGCGCCCCCGGACGGGGCGACCCCGATGATCTCGGCCTGGGGGGCACCCCCCGGCCCGCGCCCGTACCGGTTCCCGCCCCTGTCCGCCGTCATGAACTGCCCCCCGACGTCCCGCGCCGTGACGGGCGCGGCTCGACAACGATTCGTCACACTACGTTCGGCAACCGAGCGAATACCGGGACGACACACCCGAGGGCGCGCCCATGGCGTCACCGCAAAGGAGATTGGGACGTCCCTTGACGGATCCGAGACCGGGGCCGCGTCCCGCCCGGCCGCCGCGGCACGGCCGATACCCTTGCTCGAATGACCGCCGAAGGACGGCCCGGCGAGGCCCCGGACGCGGCGCCGTTCGAGTACGGCGCCGACGGGCCCCGGGTGATCGTGACGGGCGTGGACGGATCGGACACGTCCCTGCGGGCCGCCGCGTACGCGTGGGGCCTCGCCCGCCGCGGCGGCGCGCGGCTGATCCTCGTGCACGCCACGCCGATCGCCGCGCTGTCCATGCTCACCCCGGGCGGCGCGGCCGTCATGCAGGAGGCCGCCGAGGAGATCGTCGGGGAACTCGAACAGGAGATCGGCCGCGCCTACGCGCAGGCCCCCGTCGACTACGAGATCGTCGCCGCGCAGGGCGACCCGTACACCGTCCTCGCGCGCGTCGCCGACCGGTCCCGCGCGGACGCCGTCGTCGTCGGCGCGTCCACGCAGGCGGGGCACCGGCTGGTCGGGTCGGTGGCCGTCCGGCTGGTGCGCGCGGGCCGCTGGCCCGTCACGGTCGTCCCCTGACGGGTAGGACGACCGGTTCGCGGGGAAGGCTCCCGAGTGCACGGTTCGGGGCGTCCGGGAGGCGAGCGGCGATGTCGGATCCCTACCTGACCGAGATCGGCTGGACGGGCTCGGCCCTGCGGCTCGCCGGACGGCTCGAGCACCGCGGGACCCCGCGCCTCGAACTGCTGCTCCGCGAGCGCGGCGGCGAAGCCGTCGTCCGCGTCCCCGCCACCGCCCGGACCGACGGCCCGCACGTCGCGTTCGAGGCGCGGATCGACGTCGCCGCCGTCGCGGGCGGCGCCCCGCTCCCCGGCGGCGTCTGGGACGCCGGCCTGTCGGTCGACTCGGCGGACGCGGTGCCGCTCGCGCGCGCCCCCGGCCTCGACGCCTCCCCGCAGCGCGGGTTCCTGGACGGCGGCACGACCGTCGCGGCCTACATCAGCCCCCTCGGCACCCTCGCGATCGACGTCGGCGGGCGGACGCACCCCGCCGGCTCCGTCCGCGCCGACGGCCTCCGGTGGGACGAACGCACCGAACACGTCGAGGTCAGCGGACGGCTCGACGTCGCCGGGCTCGCGACGCCGATCTCCGCGACGCTGCACCTGCGGGAGCGCCGCGGCCGCGCCTACGAGGTGATCTGCATGCTCGACGACCGTCCCGAGGGCCTGCACTACACCGCCGTCCTGCCGGTGACCAGGACGTTCATCGACGAGCCGCTGCCCCGCGGCACCTGGGAGGTGTGGCTGCGCCTCGGCTTCTCCGGGATGCACCGCGAGCTGCGGGTGCTCGCGCCCGCCGAACCCGTCGACGTCCGGGTGTGGCGGCGGCTGTGGCACGTGCGGATCGCGTCCACGGCCGCGCCCGACCCGCTCACGATCACCGTCGGCCGGGCCTGAACGCCATCGACGCCGACACCACCGCGCACAGCAGCACCACCACGGCCGTCCCGCCCGCGAGGTTGATCCCGGCCGTGACGATCCGCGCGTCCAGCGGCCCGTTCAGCAGCAGCGGCACCACCGCCATCAGCGCCACCGCGAGCCCGCCGATGAACGCGAACGCCCGCACCGGACGCGCCGCACCCGCCAGCAGCAGATGCATCAGCGCGGTCCCCTGCACCGTCGCGGCGAGGACGCACAGCGCGTAGCTGGTCGCCGCGCCCTCCACGGCGACGTCCGTCCCCGCGAACACCGGGACCTCGATACCGAACATCGCCCGGAGGCCGAACACCGCCGCGAACGTCAGCAGCGACCCGCCCGCCGCGCACGACAGGCCCGTCCACCACAGCTGCCGCAGCGGCAGTTCGGGCTCGCTGTCGGCGTGCCGGGCGACGAACTCCTCGAACCGCCGGGGCGGGGCCTCCCGCCTGCGCACCGCCGTCGAGGGGCACCGGAACGACCGCTCCCACGGCCGTGCCGCCGGGCGGCTCCCGCCGGGCCGCCCGAATGGCGAATCGGGCATGTCCCCTCCCCCGCTGCGAAATCGACCAGGTACTACCCGGACCCGTTCGCGGGAACTCCCCGAAGCCCAACAATTTGCAGACGTTTGGCGGCATAACAGCACGACGCGCCGCCCCCTTCCGGGGACGGCGCGCCGCGTCGGGCCGTCAGATCTGGCCCGCCTTCTCCAGGGCCTCGCAGCAGGTGCCCGTGATCAGCCGCGCCACCACGTACGGGTCCACGTTGGCGTTCGGGCGGCGGTCCTCGATGTACCCCCGCTTGTCCACCTCGACCTGCCACGGGATCCGCACCGACGCGCCGCGGTTCGACACGCCGTAGCTGAACTCGCTCCACGGCGCCGTCTCGTGCATCCCGGTCAGCCGCCGCTCGATGTCCGCGCCGTAGCCCTCGACGTGCGCCTGCGCCCGGGCGCCCAGCGCCTCGCAGGCCGTGACGATCGCGTCGTACCCCTCCCGCATCGCCTTCGTCGAGAAGTTCGTGTGCGCGCCCGCGCCGTTCCAGTCGCCCTCCACCGGCTTCGGGTCGAGCGTCGCCGACACCCCGTAGTCCTCCGCGATGCGGTAGAGCAGCCACCGCGCCACCCACAGGTGGTCGCCGACCTCGACCGGCCCCGCCGGCCCGATCTGGAACTCCCACTGGCCGGGCATGACCTCCGCGTTGATGCCCGAGATCTTCAGCCCCGCCGCGAGGCACGCGTCCAGGTGCGCCTCGACGATCTCCCGGCCGAACACCTCGTCCGCGCCGACACCGCAGTAGTAGAACCCCTGCGGCGCGGGGAAGCCCCGCTCCGGGAACCCGAGCGGGCGCCCGTCCTTGAAGAACGTGTACTCCTGCTCGATCCCGTACCAGGAGTCCTGCACCTCGTACTTCTCCGCGACGGGACGCAGCTCGGCGCGCGTGTTCGTCTTGTGCGGCGTCCCGTCCACCAGGTACACCTCGGACAGGACGAGCTTGTGGTCGCCGCCGCGGATCGGGTCGGGGCACACGAACACGGGCTTGAGCACGCAGTCCGAGCTGTCACCGGGAGCCTGGTTGGTGCTGGACCCGTCGAACCCCCAGTCGGGCAGGTCCGCGCCGTCCGGAAGGATCTTGGTCTTGGACCGCAGCCGGGCGGTCGGCTCGGTGCCGTCGATCCAGATGTACTCGGCCTTGTAGCTCACGTCGGTCCCTCCGCAGGTGTCGGACTTCCACGAACGTGCCAACCAGCCGTTTCACATCCATTGCTCATTTGTGAACGACGTGTAAAACGCGGAACGTCGGTGACGTTTGCCATACTCCGACTCCATGAGTCACGAGCCGGTCGCAACATCCCCCCACCACCACGTCCGCTTTCTCACGGCCCTCGGCCGCCACGACTTCGAATCCGTCGTCCGCCAATGCACCGGCCTCCTCGGCGACGACGCCCGCGGCGCCGTCGCCGACGCGTTCGCCGCCCACCTCGCCGACCAGGCGACGTGGCCCGACGACCTCGACACCGACCGCCTGCAGCGCGCGTTCCGCGAACTGGACACGTCCGGCATCGTCGCCCGCCTCGACCACGCCTGCTGCCAGAACTGCGGCCTCGCCGAGCTCGGCGGCGAGGTCGCCGCGGGCGACGAGCCCCGCGGCTACGTCTTCGCCCACCGCCAGGACATGGAGGCCGCCGTCGACGACGGGATCCTCACCCTCGCCTACGGCTTCTTCCACGAGGACACGCAACCCCCGGAAGCCCAGGCCGCCATCGGCGAGGACGTCGCCGCCGCCCTCCGCCGCCACGGCCTCTCCGTCGACTGGAACGGCGACCCCCGCCGCCGCATCGACGTCCGCCTCACCTGGCGCCGCCGCCGCTACACCCGCCTGGCCGCCTACCCCGGCTCCCCGCCCCCGACCGGCGGCCCGGTCACCGTCTCCTACGAGAACGGCCCGTCCGGTGGCGGCCAGTCCGAAGACCTCCCCGTGACCCCCGCCGAAGCACGGGACCTCCTCCTCACCCTCACCCCCTACAAGGGCAACTTCATCAACTTCATCACCCCGACGAAGTCCCTGATCGCCACCTACGACCCGGGCCCCCGCCTCAAGTTCGAAATCCCCGACCCCGCGAACCGCTGCTACCACAGCCGCCACGTAACCATCGAAGAAGCCGAACAGATCGTCACCGTCCTCGCCACCGAAGACCGCCAAACCCTCACCGACAACCTGACCACCGAACCCTGGGCCTGACAGCCGCCCCACCCCAACAACCAAACCCCAAACCGCGCAATCACTCGGGCGATGGACGCCAAGGCCAGCGACCCGGATGACGACGGGACGGCCGGAGGGCTCGCGCTCATGGGCTATTGGCACGCTAATGGCACGAAGACCCCGTCTCCATGATCCGGAGCGGGGTCTTTCTGCTGGTGGGCGCGGACGGTTTCGAACCGCCGACTCCTCGCTTGTAAGGCGAGTGCTCTACCCCTGAGCTACGCGCCCGCGTGCTCGCCGGGAAAGCGTACCCCGACCCCGGGGACGATCGCGAAACGGTATCTCGGGGCGGCGGTGGGGGCAGATGTCCGTGAGGTCGGTCGACGGGTGGACCGCATGGGGCCTGCGGACGGACGAGCTCGGGCGATGGCTCGCGGAGCGTCCGGGCGGCGGGAGTGCGGCTTCGGCGGCTCTGTGCCGTGGGCCGGACATAGGGGGCGGTTCGGTGGTGCGCGGGGGCGTCGATACGCTGGCGGGGTATGTGTGGGCGTTCGCGGGGATCGGTGAGGGTGCTGTGGGCGCTCGCGCTGGTTCTCGGTGTGCTGCTGATGCACGGGGTGCAGGCGTCCGGGAGTCCGGTGGACGCCGCGGGCGTCGCCGTCGCGCAGCACCATCCGGCGCCCGACCACGACGGCGGTGAGCACCATTCCGGCGGGCAGGTGTGCCTGGCGTTCCTGAGCGTGCTGCTGCTGGGGTTCGCGCTCGTGCTCGTTCGGTGGCGCCTGCCGGCGGTGCGGGACGTGCGGGGCCGGGGCCACCGGGTCGCGTTTCGCGGCGGGCGCTCTCCTCCGTGCCCGACGCCCTTCCAGTTGGCCGTGCTGCGGCTGTAGAGGTCCGCGCACCTCGACGGCAACGGCACGACAACGGAAGGTTCGATGATGAAGCGTGTTGTCGGGACGATCCTGCTGCCGGCCCTCGCGATCGGGCTGGGGGCCTGCGGGGGCGGTGGTTCGGCGGGGCCCGCGCCGGCGAGCGCGGCGTCGTCCGCCGCGCACAACGCGCAGGACGTCATGTTCGCGCAGATGATGATCCCGCACCACCGGCAGGCGGTCGAGATGGCCGGGCTCGCGGCGACGCGGGCGGGGTTGCCGGAAGTGAAGGAGCTGGCCGTGCAGATCGAGAAGGCCCAGGGATCGGAGATCCGGACGATGGCCGGGTGGCTGCGGTCCTGGGGCGAGCCCGAGTCTGCCGGGCACATGGGGCACGGCATGGACGGGATGATGTCCGACGGGCAGATGGCCGAGCTGAAGGGGCTGTCCGGCGCGGCGTTCGACCGCGCGTTCCTCGAGATGATGATCGAGCATCACGAGGGGGCCGTCACGATGGCGCGGGAGGAGCAGGCGGGCGGCGGGTCCCCGGACGCGAAGGCGATGGCGGGCGCGATCGTCCGCACGCAGCGGGCGGAGATCGCCGCGATGCGGGAGCTGCTCGACGGGATGTAGCCGGTCAGCGGCGGGTCGCGGCGCGGGTCAGGTGCCGGTTGAACCAGTCGGCGGCCTGCGTCGTGACCTCCTCGAGGGCGCCGGGCTCGTCGAACGCGTGCGCGGCGCCGTCGACGACGTGGATCTCGGCGGTGTCGAGGGTCCGGGCGGCGCGTTCGGTCAGGTCGCGGACGGGCGTGTCGGCGCCGCCGACGATCAGCAGGACGGGCGCCCGGACGCGGGGCAGCGACGGGCCCGCGAGGTCGGCGCGGCCGCCGCGCGACGCGACCGCGGCGACGCGGGGGCGGGCGGCCGCGGCGGCCAGCGCGGCGGCGGCGCCGGTGCCCGCGCCGAACAGCCCGACGGGCAGCCCGGCGGTGTGGGGGGCGGCCTCCAGGCCGTCGGTGAGCCGGTCGATCGCGCCGATCAGCCGGAGGGTCAGCAGTTCGAGGTCGGAGCGGAGCGCGGCGGTGACGCGGTCGAGCTCCTCCTCGTGCCCGGTGAGCAGGTCGAGCACGACGGTGCCGAGGCCCGCCGCGTTCAGCCCGCGCGCGACGGTGCGGTCGCGGGCGCCGTCGCCGGTGTGGACGACGAGCACGATGCCGGTCGGTTCGTCCGGGATGTCGAGCTCCGCGTCGAGGGCGGTGTCGGCGAGGTCGAGCCGGACGGCGCTCATGTGTTCGGCGGCTCGGCGCTGATGTCGGCGAGGACCGAGTGGTCGTCCCGCTGGATCGCGAGGTCGCCGATGGACACCATGCCGACGGGCCGGTCCCCGTCCATGACGGGCACCCGGCGGACGGCGTGCTCGCTCATCAGCCGGACGGCCGTGTCGGCGGCCGAGCCCGCCGGGACCGTGATCACCCGGGTGCTGCAGATCTCGCCGACGGCGGTCGCGGCGGGGTCGCGGCGCAGGGCGACGCCGCGGACGACGATGTCGCGGTCGGTCACCAGCCCCCGCAGGCGGCCCTCGTCCACGACGAGGACGTCCCCGATGCCGTGCTCGCGCATCAGCTCGCCGACCCGCGCCAGCGGCGTGTCCGGGGACACCGTGACCGGCGCGGGCGTCATCACCTCGTTGACCGTCATACCGTGGGTCATGTCGCGCCTCCCCTCTCGGGGGCTCGCGTACCCAGGCGCCCGGCGGGCATGCGCGTCAGGGCGAGGCGTCCGGCCCGTCCTGCTCGGCGAGGAAGCGCTCGAACTGGGCGCCGAGCTCGTCGGCGGTCGGCATGTCCTGCGACTCGGCGAGCAGGTTGTCGCGCTGCGCCGCGCCCGCGAACGCGTCGTACTGCTGCTCCAGCGCGCGGACGACCTTCTCCACCTCGTCGTTGCCCTCGACCTGCTCGGCGATCTCGGCGTCGGTGGCGGCGGCCGCGGTGCGGACGGCGTCCACCGGCAGCGCGAGGCCGGTCGCGGCGACGATCGCCTCCAGGGTCGCGACGGCCGCGGCCGGGTACGCGGACTGCGAGAGGTAGTGCGGGACGTGCACCGCCAGCCCGACCGCGTCGTGCCCGGCTTCGCCGAGCCGCAGCTCCAGCAGCCCGGCGGCGCTGCCGGGCACCTGCACCTTGTCGAACCAGGTCCCGCGGTCGATCAGCTCGGGCCGGGTCGCGTGCGAGGTGATCCCGACCGGACGGGTGTGCGGCACGCCCATCGGGATGCCGTGGAAGCCCACGACGAGCTTCACCCCGAGCCGCTTGACCAGGTGCAGGACGGACGCGGTGAAGCCCTCCCAGAGCCGGTCGGGTTCGGGGCCGGTGAGCAGCAGGAACGGCGTGCCGGTCTCGTCCTCGACGAGCCGGACGACCAGTTCGGGCGCCTCGTAGGAGGCCCAGTGGTCGCGGTCGAACGTCATCGGCGGCCGGCGGGCCCGGTAGTCGATCAGCGAGTCGACGTCGAAGCGGGCGATGACCCGGTGGTCCAGCGCGTCCAGGATGTGCTCGCGCACGAGCTGCCCGGTGGACCCGGCGTCCACGAAGCCGTCGAGGCTGTGCAGCAGCACCGGCCCGGTCAGCGCCGGCAGATCGGTGTCGAGCTCGTACAGATCCTCAGGGTTCAGCAACTTCTCCCCCACATCATCATGTCGATGTTCTCAACACTAGGACATGCGGGGGTCATCCCTTCGGCACGAGTCGGTCGCTCCCCGGCCGGGGCGGCGGGTCAGCCGAACACGCGGCTGGCGAGGAAGTCCTCAGGGCGGAGGGTGGTGAGATCGGCGCGGCCGACCTCGCCGGGGCGGTCGAGGAGGCGGGCGGCGTGCCGCAGACGGGCGCGTTCGACGGCGTTGCGGACGGAGCGGGCGTTCGCGAACCGGGGGCGGGCGCGGCGGCGGTCGAGGTAGTCGCGGAAGACGGGTTCGGCGTCGGGGGCGAGGACGTAGCCCTCGCGCCGCAGCATCAGGTGCCCGATGGCCTCCAGTTCGTCCGGTTCGTAGTCCGGGAAGTCGATGTGGTGGGCGATGCGGGAGCTCATGCCGGGGTTGGACGCGAAGAAGGAGTCCATGCGGTCCTTGTAGCCGGCGAGGACGACGACGAGGTCGTCGCGCCGGTTCTCCATCACCTGGAGCAGGATCTCGATGGCCTCCTGGCCGTAGTCGCGCTCGTTCTCGGCCCGGTACAGGTAGTACGCCTCGTCGATGAACAGGACGCCGCCCATCGCGCGCTTGAGGACCTCCTTGGTCTTGGGCGCGGTGTGCCCGACGTACTGGCCGACGAGGTCGTCGCGGGTGACGGAGACCAGGTGGCCGCGGCGGACGCGGCCGAGGCGGTGCAGGAGTTCGGCGAGCCGGACGGCGACGGACGTCTTGCCGGTGCCGGGGGCGCCGGTGAAGCACATGTGCAGGTTGGGGCGGCCGGAGTCGATGCCGAAGCGGGCGCGGGCGCGGTCGACGAGGAGCAGCGCGGCGATCTCCCGGACGCGGGTCTTGACGGGCGCGAGGCCGACGAGCTCGGCGTCGAGGGCGGCGAGGACGTCGTCCACGCGGGAGTCGGCGCGTTCCCTCGCGAGGTCGACGCGGGCGTCCGGGGGGAGGGGCTCCCCGGCGGAGGGCGAGGTGTCCGCCGGGGAGCCGGCCCGGTCGGCCGCGCCGTTCGCGCGCAGGCCGAAGGCGGGGCGTCCGGTCAACGCTCCGCTCCGTAGCGCTCGCCTTCGGGGCGGTCGGCCGCGTAGGGGTGCAGCGTGTAGCGGATCCGCCGGTCGGAGGTCTCCTGCCGGTCGAGGCGGAAGCCGGGCTCGGCGGGCGGGCGCTGCACGATGAACGACAGCGCGGTCGTCTGCCGCCCGTAGCGGGCGTCGTAGGCGTTCAGCCGGACGTAGTGGGACGGGTACGCCCTGCGGCACTCGTTGATCTCGTAGAGGACGCCGGCGGGGTCGGCGAGGTCGAACATCGGCAGGCCCCACATGTCCCAGTACGCGTTGCGCGGGTGGGGGTCGTCGGTGAACTCGACCGAGCAGGGCCAGCCCTGGGCCAGCGCGTAGCCGATCTGGAGGGTGATCTCCTCGTCGGTGAGGTCGGGCAGGTAGGAGAAGGTGCCTTGGGTGATCCGCATCAGATGCTCACCGGGGTTTCGACGGCGTCGGGGGTGTCGGTGGACGCGTAGGTGAAGGTGATGTCGCCCCAGGTGGACAGGGCGACGTCGAGTTCGCGGCTGTGCTTGGCGGCGGCGCGCAGGATGTCGGGGCCCTCGGCGAGGTAGTCGCGGCCCTCGTTCCGCGCCTTGATCATCGCTTCGAGCGCGACGCGGTTGGCGGTCGCGCCGGCGGCGATCCCCATCGGGTGGCCGATGGTGCCGCCGCCGAACTGCAGGATCGAGTCCTCGCCGAGGTAGTGCAGGAGCTGGTGCATCTGGCCCGCGTGGATGCCGCCGGACGCGACGGGCATCGTGCCGGGCAGCGACGCCCATTCCTGGTCGAAGTACAGGCCCTTCGCGGGGTCGGCGGCGATCCTGTCGAGGCGGAGGGTGTCGTAGTAGCCGCGGACGCTGTTCGGGTCGCCCTCCAGCTTGCCGACGACGGTCCCGGCGTGGATGTGGTCGACGCCGGCGAGGCGCATCCACTTGGCGATCACGCGGAAGTTGACGCCGTGGTTCTTCTGCCTCGTGTAGGTGGAGTGCCCGGCGCGGTGCAGGTGCAGCAGGACGCCGTTCCTGCGGGCCCACGCGGCCATCGACTGGATCGCGGTGTAGCCGATGGTCAGGTCGATCATGACGATGACGCTGCCGAGTTCCTTGGCGAACTCGGCGCGCTCGTACATGTCCTCCATCGTGGCGGCGGTGACGTTGAGGTAGTGGCCTTTGACCTCGCCGGTGGCGGCCTGCGCCCGGTTCACGCCCTCCATGCAGTAGAGGAACCGGTCGCGCCATCGCATGAACGGCTGCGAGTTGATGTTCTCGTCGTCCTTGGTGAAGTCCAGGCCGCCGCGGAGCGCTTCGTAAACGACACGGCCGTAGTTGCGGGCGGAGAGGCCGAGCTTGGGTTTCACGGTGGCGCCCAGGAGGGGACGGCCGAACTTGCCCAGGTGTTCGCGCTCCATGACGATCCCGTGGGCCGGGCCCTGGAACGTCTTCACGTAGTGGGTCGGGATCCGCATGTCCTCGAGCCGCAGCGCCTTGAGGGCCTTGAACCCGAAGACGTTCCCGATGATGGACGACGTCAGGTTCGCGATCGAGCCCTCCTCGAACAGGTCGAGGTCGTAGGCGATGCGCGCGATGAACTGGTCGTCGTGCCCCGGCACCGGATCGACCCGGTAGCACTTGGCCTGGTAGTTCTCGTACGCCGTGAGCCGGTCGGTCCACACGACCGTCCAGGTCGCGGTGGACGACTCGCCCGCGACGGCCGCGCCCGCCTCCTCCGGCGGGACGCCCGGCTGCGGGGTGATCCGGAACGCGGCGAGGACGTCGCCGTCCTTCGGCTCGTAGTCCGGGCGCCAGTAGCCCATCTCCGCGTAGGGGATCACGCCCGCCGACCATCTGCCCGAGCTCATCGCCGCTCTCCTTCGCGCTGGGGGACGGGCGCGGCGCTCCGCCCGCGGAAGGACGGCATGCCCAGGGGATGGGGCGGGCGCCGCGCCCCGGTCGGATGACCGTGACGGACCGAGCGTGCCCATCGGACACTTGCGGTGTCCATCAAGTGTTCTACGGTGACCGTCAAGCATTCGGTTGAACCAGGAGGCCGGGCGTGACGGAGGCGCGGTTGCGGACGCTCGTGGCGCTCGCCGACACGGGCTCGGTGCGGGCGGCGGCGCGGCGGCTGTACGTGACGGAGTCGGCGGTGTCGGCGGCGGTGGCCGCGCTGACGCGGGACCTCGGCGTCCCGCTCGTCCGGCGGGTCGGGCGGGGCGTGCGCCTCACCCCGGCCGGGTCGGTCTACGCGGGGTACGCCCGGCAGGTGCTGGGGCTGCTGGAGGAGGGCCGGGCGGCGGCGCGCGGGGCGGCCGACCCGGGGCGGGGCCCGCTGCGGCTCGCGGCGGTGACGACGGCCGCCGACCAGATCCTGCCCGAGCTGCTCGCGTCGTTCCGGGCGCGGTGGCCGGACGTGGAGCTGACGCTGGAGGTGGGGCCGCGCCGCCAGGTGTGGAGCAGCCTCGCCGCGCACGAGGCCGATCTGGTGCTGGCCGGACGTCCGCCCGCCGACGCCGCCGCGACCGTCCTGGCGCGGCGCCCGAACGAGCTGGTCGTCGTGGCCGCGCCGGACGTCGCGGCGGGGTTCGCGCTCGACCGGACGCCGTGGGTGATGCGGGAGCCGGGGTCGGGGACGCGGGCCGCCGCCGACGCCTACCTGGCCGAGCGGGACGCTTCCCCGCCGCGGCTGGTGCTCGGCTCGAACGGCGCGGTGATCGCGGGCGCGGCGGCGGGGCTGGGCGCGGCGCTGGTGTCGCGGGACGCGGTCGGGGCGGAGCTGGACGCGCGCCGCCTCGTCGTCGTGGCGGCCCCGGGCCTGCCGCTGAACCGGCCGTGGCACGCGGTGGGCGGCGCGGCGCCGACGGCGACGACGCTGCTGTTCGTCCGGCACCTGCTGGGCGCGCCGGGTTGGACGGCGGCGGGCCCGGCGGCGGCTACGGCAGGGCCCACAGGGGGATTGACAGCAGGACCAGGCTGACCGCGATCAGCGCGAGGGCGGCCGACTGCCCGGCGTCGCCGTCGGGTTCGTCCCGGTTCCGGCGCAGCACGGCGGCGCACCAGCCGAGGAAGATCAGTGCGGCGACGTCCATCGCCGCGGCGAGGCCCGCCACGCGTCCCTTCCCCTTCCGTTCACCTGCGGTACGGCCAACGTTCCCACATCGGTCGGCCCGGTGTGGCCCCACCCACACCGCGCTTCGCGCGCGCACGCCCCACCGGGACGACAGAATGGGGTTCGGGACCGCGAAAAGGGCACCGAAAGGGGCACCCATGACCGCCGACCGCCCGTACGACATCGTCCTGTACGGGGCCACCGGGTTCACGGGCGGGCTGACCGCCGAGTACCTCGCCGGCCACGCCGACCCGGGGACGCGCTGGGCCCTCGCCGGACGCAGCACCGCCAAGCTCGAGAAGGTGCGCGACCGGCTCGCCGCGATCGACCCGGCCTGCGCCGAGCTGCCGCTGCTGCGGGCCGACTCGTCCGACCAGGGCTCGATCGACGAGCTGGCCCGCTCGGCGCGCGTCGTCATCACGACCGTCGGCCCGTACCTGAAGCACGGCGAGCCGCTCGTCGCGGCGTGCGCGCGCGCCGGCACGGACTACGTCGACCTCACGGGCGAACCGACGTTCGTCGACCGGATGTACGTGAGGCACCACGCGGAGGCCGTGCGCACCGGCGCCCGGATCGTCCACGCGTGCGGCTTCGACTCGATCCCGCACGACCTCGGCGCCTACTTCACGGTGAAGCAGCTCCCCGAGGGCGTCCCGCTGCACGTCGAGGGCTTCGTCCGGACGCGCATGCAGGCGTCCGGCGGCACGATCCACTCGGCCCTCGGGATCTTCGCCGACCTGCCCGCGATGGCGCGGGCCGAGCGCGAGCGCCGCGCCGCCGAGGGACGTCCGGACGGCCGGACGGCGCGCGTGTCGCGGCGCCCGGCGCCGAGGAACCGCATCGGCGACGGCTGGCCGCTGCCGATGCCCACGATCGACCCGCAGATCGTCGCCCGCTCGGCCGCCGCGCTCGACCGGTACGGGCCCGAGTTCACCTACGGCCACTACTTCGCGGTGAAGCGGCTGCCGGCGGCCGCCGCGCTCGCCGCCGGGGCGGGGGCGCTGACCGTCCTCGCGCAGGTGCCGCCGGCGCGGCGGCTGCTGACGAAGCTCAAGCCCGCCGGGAAGGGGCCGTCGGCGGAGACCCGCGCCCGGAGCTGGTTCAGCGTGAAGTTCGTCGGCGAGGGCGGCGGGCGGCGCGTCGTCACCGAGGTCCGGGGCGGCGACCCCGGCTACGGGGAGACGGCGAAGATGCTGGGCGAGTCGGCGCTGTGCCTCGCGCACGACGCGCTGCCGAAGACGTCCGGGCAGGTCACGACGGCCGCCGCGATGGGGGACGCGCTGCTGGCGCGGCTCGGCCGGGCGGGGCTTGAGTTCCGGGTGCTGACCTCCCGGTAGCGGGCCCGGCCCGGCCGGGGACCGGGACGACGGCCTCGATCGTCGTGCCGCCCCCGGGCCGGCTCGTCACCGTGACCCGCCCGCCGAGCAGCTCGGCGCGCTCGGTCATGCCGCGCAGCCCGTAGGAGTCGGGACGGCGGCCCGGCGCGAAGACGTCCCGGATGGAGAAGCCGACGCCGTCGTCGGCGACCGTCAGCCGCACCCGGTCGCCGAAGTGCTCCAGCAGCAGGTCGACGCAGGACGCGGACGCGTGCCGCAGGCTGTTGCCGACGGCCTCCTGCGCGATCCGGTACAGGGCCGTCTGCACGTGGTCGGGCAGCGCGTCCTCCAGTTCGCCCTCGACGGTGACGGTCACGTCGAGGGGGCGCCCGGACGGCCCCGGGCCGTCCCCCGCCTCGCGGGCGAGGGTCGCGAGCGCCGCCGACAGGCCCAGGTCGTCCAGGACGGGCGGGCGCAGGCCCCCGACCGCCGCGCGGGTCTCGGCCGCCGCCAGCTCGCACAGCGACCGCGCCATCATGATCTGCGCGAGGCTCTCGGGATGGTGCTCGGGCAGCGCCCGCTCGGCCGCCGACAGGTGGAACCCGAGGCCCGCGAGCCGCTGCGCGATCCCGTCGTGGATCTCCCGGCTGAGCCGCGACCGCTCGGCCTCCTGCGCCTCGACGGCGCGTTCCGCGAACCGCTCGGCGGCCTGCTCGCGCTCGCGGGCCGCGCGCAGCCGGCGGCACGAGCACAGGACGGGCGCGAACAGCTCGGCGAGCGCCGCGACCAGCGCGACGTCCTCCGGCGGGGCCGGCCCGGCGGACCGGACGTCCAGCACCGCGATGACCGAGCCGCCGCTGTGCATCGGGACGGCCGCGCCCCTGCCGTCCGCGTGCGCGCGCGCCCGTCCGTGGGCCGCCGCCCGCCCGACGTCCCCTTCGCCCAGGGGGACGGAGCGTCCGGCGCACTCCAGGAAGCGGCCGTCGTCGTCCAGGACGTAGACGTCGCAGAACGTCAGCGCGCGCGCCGACCGGACGACAAGCCCGGCGAGGTCGTCCGCCAGTCGCGGAAGCCCGCGGTCGGAGCAGGCGACCTCGACGATCCGGACGAGCAGGTCGGAGCCGCGCCCGGCCAGCGTGTCCGGGACGGTCACCGGAACAGGCCCTCGCGCAGCGCGACCGCGATCGCCGCCGACCGGTCGGCCACCTCCAGCTTGCGGTACAGCGCGCGCAGGTGGCTCTTGACCGTCTCCTCGCTCAGCACGAGCCGGGACGCGATCGCCTTGTTCGACAGCCCGCCGACCAGCAGCGACAGCACCTCGCTCTCGCGCTGGGTGAGGCCCCGGTCGGCGCCCGGCCAGAACTCGCCGCGGGTCAGCCGGGCCGCCGTCACCGCCATCCGCCCCGCGAGCGTGGGGTCGACGACGGTCTCGCCCTGCGCGACCTCCTCCAGCCGCCGCACCAGCTCCGGCCCGTCCACCCGTTTCAGCAGGTAGCCGCCGGCCCCGGCGCGCAGCGCCTCGAAGACGTACTGCTCGTCGTCGTACACCGACAGGAACACCACGCGCACCTCGGGGGCCCGGCCGGTGAGCTGCCGGCACAGGTCGAGCCCGCTCTCCGGGCCGAGCCGGACGTCCAGCAGCACGACGTCCGGGCGGAGCGCGGCGACCAGCCGGGTCGCCCCCGCGCCCGTCCCGGCCTGCCCGACGACGCGCACGCGGCCGGAGAACCCGGCCAGCATCGCCTGCAATCCGGCCAGGATCATCTCGTGGTCGTCGACCAGGACGACGCGTACGGGGGCGCTCATCCCGGCACGATAACAACCGGAAGCTACTCGCCAGTAGCCCCCGGGGCGGCCCCGTTCCGGCGTCTCACCCGCGCTCTCCCCTGATTGGGGGAAGCGGCCACGGGACGTCCAGCATAATCTTCATGGCGAAAACTGAATTTCGCAGGACGGAGGAGCGAGGTGCCCCATCGGATCGTGCATATGCTCCGGGCGCGCGGCTCGGGCCGCCGCCCCGTCATGCTCGCCATCGCCGGGGACAGCGCGGCGGGCAAGACCACTCTCACGCGGGGGCTTGTGCAGTGCCTGGGGGCCGACCGGATGACCGCGGTCTGCGTGGACGACTACCACCGCTACGACCGCGAGGAGCGCGCCGGCAAACCCTTCACGGCGCTGCACCCCGACTGCAACCACATCGACATCATGGAGCAGCACCTGCAGCTCCTGTCGATGGGCGAACCGATCCTCAAGCCCGTGTACGACCACTCCACCGGACGGCTCGTCCGGCCGGAACCGGTCGAGCCGCGCGACTTCGTGATCGTCGAGGGGCTGCTCCCCCTGCACACCCGCCTCGCCCGCGCCTGCTTCGACATCACCGTCTACCTCGACCCGCCCGAACCGCTGCGGCACTCCTGGAAGATCGCGCGCGACTGCGAGAAGCGCGGCTACTCCCCCGACCAGGTCCGCGCCGAGCTGGACCGCCGCGAGCCCGAGAGCGCCGCCTACATCCGCCCCCAGCGCAAGCACGCCGACATCGTCGTCCGGTTCGCGCCCGTCGCGGGCCGCGTCGACCCGCCCGGCACCCCGCTGTCGGCCGAACTGCTGCTGCGCCCGACGATCGACCACCCCGAGCTGACCGGCGTCCTCGACGCCGAACCCGGCGCCGGGACGGCCATGCACCTGCGGCTGCACCGCGACACCGACGGCCGCCCCGTGGACGCCCTGCACGTGCACGGGTACGTCTCGCCCGAGGAGTCGCAGGTCGTCAAGAAGGCCATCTGGGCGCGGCTCGGCGCCCGCGCCGGCGACGGCCTCGTCGACCCGGACGCCCTCGGCCGGCTCGGCGGCGCCGGCACCAGCGACCCGCTCGCGATCACCCAGCTGCTCCTGCTCTACCACCTGCTCGACGCGGACCACCGCCAAGCCGCCTGAACCGTAGAGTTCGGGCTCCGCGGACGCGCGGGGAGGCCCCGGGGCTTCGGACCTGTGCCCCGGGCCGCGCGGCGCGGCGGCCGGGAGGGCGCCCAGCGGGCGCACGGCGCCCTCCCGGCCTATCCACG
This sequence comes from Actinomadura sp. WAC 06369, assembly GCF_003947565.1. Classification (NCBI taxonomy): domain Bacteria; kingdom Bacillati; phylum Actinomycetota; class Actinomycetes; order Streptosporangiales; family Thermomonosporaceae; genus Actinomadura; species Actinomadura sp. WAC 06369. The sequence goes on from NZ_QHJN01000032.1 coordinate 21,293, forward strand.
GCCCGGTCCACGGGCTCGCGTCCACGCCTTGCGCAGGGGGCCGCGGGCGGCCGGAACCGGACGTCCGGCCGGCGCTCCGCTCCGGTGCCGAACGGGACCGTGCGGGTCAGCCCGCCGGGCCCCGGCTGAGGACCCGGCTCAGCGCGGCCGCGACCTCCGCCGACAGGTCCCGCTCGTCCGCCCCGCCGGGCGCGCCCGCGCGGACGAGATCGTCCCGGACGGCCTCGCGGGTGTGGCCGCAGTCGCGGCACTCCACCTCGCCCAGCCGGCACACCAGCGCGGCCGACTCGCACGCGGTGCAGCGGTCGAGTCCGTCCGCCCAGCCGTGGACGGACTGGCAGCCGGGGCAGACCAGGACCTGGCGGTCCGCCCGGACCCCGCGCCGCCACGGGCTCGCGCCCCGCACGGGATCGGTCTGCCGCGCCCCGCAGCTGAAGCAGGGCATCACACCTCCAGGGGTGCGGGGGCCGGTTCCGGCCACCTGTCCGGAACCGGCCCGTTCGCTCAGAGACCGGCGAGCGCCTTGCGGTACTCGTCGATGTCGCGCGCGTCCGGGATGGCGTTCTCCACCTTCCACCGGACCACGCCCTCGGTGTCGATGATGAAGGTCCCGCGCGTGGCGAGGCCCTTCTCCTCGTCGAACACCCCGTAGCGCTGTGCGACCCCGCCGTGCGGCCAGAAGTCCGCGAGCAGCGGGAACTGGTACTTCTCCTGGTCGGCCCAGGCGCGCAGCGCGAACATCGAGTCCACCGACACGGCCAGGACCTGCACGTCGTCCCCGCCCAGCGTGGGCAGCTCGTCCCTGATCTGGCACAGCTCACCGGTGCAGACGCCGCTGAACGCCAGGGGGTAGAACACCAGGACGACGTTCTTGCGCCCCCGGAAGTCCGACAGCTTCACCGGCGTCCCGTGCTGGTCCTTCAGTTCGAAGTCCGGGGCGCCGTCGCCTACCTCAACCGCCAAAGCAACTCCTGTTTGTTTGCAAGACCCTCGGCGTCGGGCCCTGGGGGCCCTCCTTCATCGGGCCTTGCGTGCGATTGCTGCATCGCTCCGACTCGCCCCAGGGGCTCGCTGCGCGACCAGGTTCCCGCTCCGCTCGCTTTCCGCCCCCGGCCTTGCCTTCGGACGCGATCGCAGTGCTTCCCGTCCGCTCCGGCCGGGATGTGGGCTGAGGTCTTGTCCGGAGGTCCTTCGGCGAGTCGTGAACGACTCTACGGTAAGGCACCCGGGCAGAGCGGTAGCGCGCGCCCCGGCTTCCGGCGGGACGGCTGAGGGACGGGCGGCGTGCGCCCGTCCCCCGCGCGTCTACTTCCCTTTGACCTTGGGCGCGGCGAGCCTCGTCCCCGACCATTCCTTGCCGGCGCTGAGGCTGCGCGACTGGGACAGGCCGGCCGTGGTGGCCGCCTCGCCGATGTCGCTGGGCTCCACGTGGCCCTCGCGTCCCGCCTTGGGCGTCAGCAGCCAGATGTCGCCGCCGCTGGTGAGGGGGACCATCGCGTCGGTCAGGCCCTCGAACAGGTCGCCGTCGTCCTCGCGCCACCACAGCAGCACGATGTCGACCACGTCGTCGTAGTCCTCGTCGACCAGCTCGTTCCCCGTGACGGCCTCGACGGAGTCGCGGAGCTCCTCGTCCACGTCGTCGTCGTAGCCGATCTCCTGCACCACCTGGCCCGCCTTCAGGCCGAGCCGTTCGGCCAGGCTGCGCTCAGACTGCGCCTGACCCGCGGTCGCGCTCACGAAAGTCCTCCCATGTCGTTCGTCCGCACGGTGCTCCGTGCACCTGTGCACATCTCCTGTACGGCCCCCCGGAGCGGGCGGCCCGTCCGCACCTGTGCGGTGTTTGCGGGACAGTCCACACAAGGGTGGGCCCCTAGCGCAAGTGTCTTCACGGCATTTGGCGCCCTCATTGGGCCGATGCCGGAATCGGCCGTCACGATGCGGCCACCGAGGGTGTGGTTCGAGCCCGTTTCTTGATACAACCGTCAACCCCTGAGGAAGGACAACCGGACCTGGCGGTCGGGGTTGTCGACGTTGAGGTCCACCAGTGCGATCGACTGCCACGTGCCGAGCGCGAGGCGCCCGGCCAGGACCGGGACGGTCGCGTAGGGCGGGACGAGCCCGGGCATGACGTGCGACCTGCCGTGGCCGCGCGACCCGTGGGCGTGGCGCCACCGGTCGTCCGCGGGCAGCAGGTCGCCGAGCGCGGCGAGCAGGTCGTCGTCGCTGCCCGCCCCCAGTTCGATGAGCGCGACGCCGGCGGTGGCGTGCGGCACGAAGACGTGCAGCAGCCCGTCGCCGCCGGCGTCGGCCGCGAACCTCTGGCATTCCGCCGTGATGTCGTGCACGGCCTCCTTCGATCCGGTGGACACCCGGATCACGGTGCTCTCCATGGCATCGGGTCTACCCCATCGGCGGCGCGGGACCCGTCCGGCCCCGCACCGTCGCTCCCGTTCCCCTCAGCGGGACGCCGTGTGCGCCTCGCGGCGCTCGATGACGGCGTCGGGCCCCGGGAAGACGAGGGTCTCGTGCCCGTCATCGAAGCGGACGAGGTAGGGCGGGCCGCCGTCGTCGCCGCGCACTTCGATGATCTCGCCCGCCCGCTCCGGCATGCCGACGATCTTGCCGTGGACGTGCAGCTTGTCTCCGATGCGTCCGTTCATGTCTCCCCCAAGTCACGGTCGCTTTTCCCGGCCTCCTACGTTCGTTCCCCGCCCGGACGGGCAATCTCACGAGGACGCGCAAAAAAACGCGTCGCCGATCCGGCCTGCGCCACGGCCGCGCGGGCAGCCGGTTACCGGACGGTAGAGATGCGTTAACCGTCGTGAGCGGCGACGATGGACGCGAATGCAGGCGACGAACAGTCGTGCGGAGACCGGCGGCCTCCGGCCGGGGTCTCACCAGCACAGACGGTAAGCACAGAGGGGACCCCGTGGCTTCCGGACGTCAACGCTACTCGATCATCAGCGACGGCCTGCCGAGCCAGCTGCCCGACATCAACCCGGACGAGACCCGGGAGTGGCTGGAATCGCTGGACACGGTCATCAAGACCGAGGGCCGGGGCCGGGCCCGCTACGTCATGCTGCGGCTCCTGGAGCGGGCCCGCGAGCTGCAGGTCGGCGTGCCGGGCCTGCGCAGCACCGACTTCATCAACACGATCCCGCCGGAGCTGGAGCCCTGGTTCCCCGGCGACGAGCACGTCGAGCGCCGCATCCGCGCCTACATCCGGTGGAACGCCGCGATCATGGTGTCGCGCGCGAACCGCCCCGACATCGGCGTCGGCGGGCACATCGCCACGTACGCGTCGGCCGCGTCGCTGTACGAGGTGGGCTTCAACCACTTCTTCCGCGGCAAGGACCACGGCGAGTCCGGCGACCAGGTGTTCCTCCAGGGTCACGCCTCCCCCGGCATCTACGCGCGCGCCTACCTCGAGGGGCGGCTGCCCGAGGAGAAGCTGGACGGCTTCCGGCAGGAGCAGTCGCACCCCGGCGGCGGGCTGTCGTCCTACCCGCACCCCCGGCTGATGCCGGACTTCTGGGAGTTCCCCACGGTGTCCATGGGCCTCACCGCGATCGACGCGGTGTACCAGGCCCGGTTCAACCGCTACCTCTACAACCGCCGCATCAAGGACACGTCGCGCTCGCACGTGTGGGCGTTCCTCGGCGACGGCGAGATGGGCGAGCCCGAGTCGCTCGGCGCGATCGGCCTGGCCGCCCGCGAGGAGCTCGACAACCTCACGTTCGTCGTGAACTGCAACCTCCAGCAGCTCGACGGCCCGGTACGCGGCAACGGCAAGATCATCCAGGAGCTCGAGTCGTTCTTCCGCGGCGCCGGCTGGAACGTCATCAAGGTCATCTGGGGCCGCGACTGGGACCCGCTGCTCGCGCAGGACGTCGACGGCGCGCTCGTCAACAAGATGAACACGACGCCCGACGGCCAGTTCCAGACGTTCAGCGTCGAGTCGGGCTCGTACATCCGGGAGAAGTTCTTCGGCGACGACCCCCGGCTGCGCAAGATCGTCCAGGACCTGACGGACGACGACCTGCGCAAGCTGTCGCGCGGCGGGCACGACTACCGGAAGGTGTACGCGGCGTTCAAGGCGGCCCGCGAGCACGTCGGGCAGCCGACGGTGATCCTGGCGCACACGATCAAGGGCTGGACGCTCGGCTCCGACTTCGAGGCGCGCAACGCCACGCACCAGATGAAGAAGCTCACCAAGGCCGAGCTGAAGGAGTTCCGCGACCGCCTCTACCTGGACATCCCGGACTCCGCGCTCGAGCAGCCGCTGCCGCCCTACTACCACCCGGGCGAGGACTCCGACGAGATCCAGTACATGCGCGAGCGCCGCGCGGCCCTCGGCGGGTTCCTGCCGAAGCGCGTCGTGCGGGCCAAGCCGCTGAAGCTCCCCGGCGACCCGGTGTACGCCGAGCTGAAGAAGGGGTCCGGCAAGCAGAACGTGGCGACGACGATGGCGTTCGTCCGGCTGCTCAAGGACCTCATCAAGGACGAGAACATCGGCGCCCGGTTCGTCCCGATCGCCCCGGACGAGTACCGCACGTTCGGCATGGACTCGCTGTTCCCGACGTCCAAGATCTACTCGCCGCACGGGCAGACCTACGACGCGGTGGACCGGAAGCTGCTGCTGTCGTACAAGGAGTCCGAGAGCGGGCAGATGCTGCACGAGGGCATCAGCGAGGCCGGGTCGATGGCCTCGACGATCGCCGCGGGCACGTCCTACGCGACGCACGGCGAGCACATGATCCCCGTCTACATCTTCTACTCGATGTTCGGGTTCCAGCGGACCGGCGACCAGATGTGGGCGCTCGGCGACCAGATGGGCCGCGGGTTCCTGCTCGGCGCCACCGCCGGCCGCACCACCCTCACCGGCGAGGGGCTCCAGCACGCCGACGGCCACTCCCCGCTGCTCGCGGCGACGAACCCCGCGTGCGTCCACTACGACCCGACCTGGTCGTTCGAGCTGGCGTACATCACGCAGGACGCGCTGCGCCGCATGTACGGGACGTCCGAGGAGCACCCGGACGGCGAGGACGTCTTCTACTACCTCACCGTCTACAACGAGCCCTACCAGCAGCCCGCCGAGCCCGACGGCCTGGACGTCGCCGGGCTGCTCAAGGGCCTGTACCGGTACCGGTCCGCGCCGGAGACCGCCGCGGGCGACGGGCAGCCGCCGCGCGCGCAGATCCTCGCGTCCGGCGTCGGCGGCCGGTGGGCGCTGGAGGCGCAGCGGCTCCTCGCCGAGGACTGGGGCGTCGCCGCGGACGTCTGGTCCGCGACCTCGTGGAACGAGCTGGCCCGCGAGGCCCGCGAGTGCGACGAGCACAACCTGCTGAACCCCGAGGGCGAGCAGCGCGTCCCGTACGTCACCCGCACCCTCGACGGCGTCGCGGGGCCGATCGTCGCGGTGTCGGACTTCGCCCGCGCCGTCCCCGACCAGATCGCCCCGTGGGTGAACGGCGACTACACGTCGCTCGGCACCGACGGCTTCGGGTTCTCCGACACCCGCGCCGCCGCCCGCCGGTTCTTCCACGTGGACGCGGCGTCGATCGTCCTGGCCGTCCTCACCCGGCTCGTCCGGCAGGGCGAGGTCAAGCCGGAGACCCTCCCGCAGGCCATCGCGAAGTACCGGCTGAACGCGGAGGTCAGCGACGTGTTCGCGGGCGGCGCCGGCAGCGCCGAGAGCAACACCGGCGGCGAGAGCTAGCCGGCCCGGGCGGGCGGCGCGCGAACGCGGAGGTGGGGGCCGCGTCCGCCGCCGCCCGCCGGCGTCCTCAGGGCGCCGGCGGCGTGCTCAGGGCACCGGCGGCGTGAACACGCCGAACCGGTTGCCGGACGGGTCCTCCAGGTAGGCGAAGCGGAGGCCCCGCGCCGTCGCGGCCGTCGCCGCCGCCACCTTCCCGCCGCACTCCTCCGCCCGCGCGCACGCCGCGTCGACGTCCTCGACCATGACGACGAACAGCGCGTGCGCCCCGCCCGCCCCGGGCTCGTGCGAGAGCCCGCCGCTCGGCGCGTCCGCGCCCGCGTAGCGGACCAGGTCGTACCCCTCGCTGCCGGGGAAGGCCGAGCCGGGGTCGGCGTCGAACCGCCAGCCGAACATGTCGCCGTAGAACCGGCGCGCCGCGTCCGGGGCGTCCGTGCCGATCTGGAACCACGCGACGGTGTTGAACGCCGGAATCGCCATCGTCTTCCTCCTCTGTTCGGGTGACGCGCCCAGCTTCGAGCGCCCCGGCGACATCCCCCTGTCGGTGTTTTCAGACGAATTCGAGGCGGTGGGTGACGTAGTCGAGGGGGACGTCCTTGATCATGACGTCCTCGTACCGGCGCTCCGGCGCGGTCTCCTCCAGCAGGGCGGCGCGCCGGATCCGGTCGATGCGGAAGATCCGGGCCTCCCCCCGCAGCCGGCACCAGCCGATGAGGTACCAGCGCAGGGACGCGCAGGTGAACGCGACCGGCTCCACGTCGCGCTCGCTCGTCTCCCCGGCCCCGTTCACGTACCCGAGGCGGACGACGCGGCGCGCCGACACGGCCTCCTCCAGCACGGACGGGACGGACGGCGGCGCGCCGCCGGCGCCGTCCGGCGTCAGGAACCGGACCCGGTCGGCCAGCTCCCGCGCGGACGCGCCGTCGTTCGCCGGCATCGCGGAGACGATCTTGTGCAGTGCGGTGCGGGCCGCGCGGGCGTACGGGGAGCCGTCGGCGCGGGCGAGGGTGATCGCGACGGCGACGGCCTCGGCGGGCGTGAAGTTGAGCGGCGGGAGGGTCCGCTCGGGGTCGAGCGTGTACCCGCCGCCCCGTCCGACGTCGGCGTAGATCGGGACGCCGGCCTGCTGCAGTGCGCCGATGTCGCGTTCGATCGTCCGCGTGCTGACCTCGAAGCGCGCGGCCAGCTCGCGGGCGCTGACCCGGCGGGGCGCGCGGGCCCGCAGTTCCTCCACCAGTGCGTACAGGCGATCGGTCCGGTTCACGCCGCGACCGTACGCCCCGCCACCGACATCCCGGCCCGCGTCCCGGCCCGCGCCGGGACGCCGGCCGGGGGTCAGAGGCCGCGGAGGAAGTCGAGGAGGGCCCGGTTCACCTCGTCGGGGCGCTCCTGCTGGGTCCAGTGGCCGCAGCCGGGCAGGGAGACGGTGCCGCGCAGGTTCGGGACGAAGTCGCGGAGGCGCGCGACGGCGTCGGGCGCGGCGACCGGGTCGCGGTCGCCGGCGACGAACAGGGCCGGCGGGGTGACGGGCGCGCGGTGCCAGGCGGCGGTGAGCTCCCAGTTGCGGTCGAGGTTGCGGTACCAGTTGACCGGGCCGGTGAAGCCGCTGTCGGCGTACTCGGCGACGTAGGCGTCGATGTCGTCCGCGGTGAGCCAGGCCGGGAGCTCGTCCGGTTCGGGGAGGGCGTCGAGGACGCCGCCGCCCTCGGGGGCGACGAGGGCGCCGGAGCCGTCGCCGGAGATCGCGTGGAACATGCGGCGGAACGTGGCCGCGCGGTCGCGGTCGAGTTCGGCCTCGGGGGCGTCCGGTTCCTGGAACCGCACCATGTAGAAGCCTTCGCCGAAGTAGCGGCGCATCGTCGCGACGGGCGGGCGGGAGCCGCGCGGGCGGTGCGGGACGGACATCCCGACGACGCCGCGGACCTTGTCGGGGCGCATCTGGGCGACGGCCCACGCGACGGGCGCGCCCCAGTCGTGCCCGACGACCACCGCGCGTTCGGCGCCCAGGGCGTCGATGAGCCCGACGGCGTCCCCGGCCAGGTGCATGATCGTGTACTGGGAGGGGTCGGCGGGGCCGCCCGTCCGGGCGTAGCCGCGCTGGTCGGGGGCGACGGCGCGGAAGCCCGCGGCGGCGAGCGCGGTGAGCTGGTGCCGCCAGGAGTACCAGCACTCGGGGAAGCCGTGCAGGAGCAGGACGAGCGGGCCCTCGCCGGCCTCGGCGACGTGCATCCGCAGGCCGCCGTTCCCCTCGACGAAACGGTGCGCGATCTCGGTCATCCGACCAACGTAGACGGCACGGCGGGGCCCACACCGGTCGGGCCGGGATTGTGTGCCCGGGCCACATGGGTCGCGGGTGGCGGGCTGCGTAGGTTCTGCTCATGACGAGCGTGACACCGGACCTGACGGGGCGGCGGGCCCTGGTCACCGGCGGGGCGAGCGGGATCGGGCTGGCGTGCGCCCGGCGGCTGGCGGCGGCGGGGGCGCGGGTGACCGTGGCGGACCTGGACGGGACGGCGGCGGAGCGGGCCGCGCGGGAGTTCGGCGGCGCCGCGCTGGCGGTGGATCTCGCGGGACCGGACGTGGCCGGGGCGGGCGCCGGGTTCGACGTCCTGGTCAACAACGCGGGGGTGCAGCATGTGGCGCCGCTCCACGAGTTCCCGCCGGAGGTGTTCTCCCGGATCCTGCGGCTGATGGTGGAGGCGCCGTTCCGGCTGGTGCGGGACGCCCTGCCGGGGATGTACGAGCGCGGCTGGGGCCGGATCGTGAACGTGTCGTCGGTGCACGGGCTGCGCGCGTCGCCGTTCAAGGCCGCGTACGTGACGGCCAAGCACGGGCTCGAGGGGCTGTCGAAGGTGATCGCGCTGGAGGGCGCGGCGCACGGGGTGACGTCCAACTGCGTCAATCCTTCTTATGTGCGGACCCCACTGGTGGAGGGGCAGATCGCGGATCAGGCGCGCGCGCACGGCATGTCCGAGGACGATGTCGTCGAGCGGGTCATGCTGCAAAGGGCGGCCGTGAAGCGGCTCGCGGAACCTGAGGAGGTGGCCGAAATGGTCGCCTACCTGTGCTCCGACGCGGCGGCCATGGTCACGGGTGCGTCGCTGACCCTCGACGGAGGCTGGACGGCCCATTGACAATGTCCCGTATGTCGTGCGGCGTCTTCCTTGAACTGCTCGCCCGCGAGGCGTCCCCCGTCGAGTTCGAGGGGCCGCTGGTGCAGGCGCGGGCGGAGGGGGCGCCGGCGGCCGTGCTGGCCGAGCTGGAGGCGGCGAAGCTGGCGGCGCTGCGGGTGCGGGCGGTGATGCGGCGGCACGCGCGGCGGGAGGCGGAGCTCGCGGCGTTGTTCGACACGGCGGGCGATCTGGCCGGGCTGCGCGATCTGGACGCGGTGCTGGAGGCGATCACCCGGCGGGCGCGGCGGCTGCTGAACGCCGACATCGCGTACCTGACGCTGAACGACGACGCGCGCGGCGACACGTACATGCGGGTGACGGACGGGTCGGTGTCGGCGGCGTTCCGGCGGCTGCGGCTGCCGATGGGGACCGGGCTGGTCGGCCTGGTCGCGCAGACCGCGATGCCGTACAACAGCGACCACTACCTGGTCGACGCGCAGTTCCAGCACCGCGGGTTCATCGACGAGGCGGTCTCCGAGGAGGGCCTGGTCGCCATCCTGGGCGTGCCGATGAAGCTGGGCAGCCGGGTGATCGGCGTGCTGACGGCGGCGAACCGCAGCGAGCGCCCGTTCGACCAGGAGGAGGTCGCGCTGCTCGGGTCGCTGGCGGCGCACGCGGCGATCGCGATCGACAACGCGCGCCTGCTGGAGGAGACCCGCACGGCTCTGGAGGAGCTGAGCGCCGCCAACGAGGAGGTCAAGGCGCGCAGCGCGGCCGTAGAGGTGGCGGCGCGCGCGCACGACCGGATGACGGCGGTCGTGGTGCGCGGGGGCGGCGTCGAGGACGTCGCCGCGATCGTCACCGAACTTCTGGGCGGCACCCTGCACGTCCTGGACGCGGACGGCGCGCGGCTCGCGACGACGGGGGCCGCGTCGGCGCCGTTGAGCGACGGGGAGCTCGCCGGGGTGTCGGCGTCCGCGCACTCTGCGCGCGCGCAGGGACGGACGGTGCGGCGGGGCGACCTGTGGACCGCGTCCGTTTCGAGCGGGGACGAGATGCTCGGGACGCTGGTGCTGCGCACGTCCGACGAGGTGTCGGACGCCGACCAGCGGATCCTGGAGCGCGCCGCGCTCGTCACCGCGCTGCTGCTGCTGTTCCAGCGCAGCGTGACCGAGGCGGAGGGGCGGGTGCGCGGCGAGCTGCTCGACGACCTGCTGTCGGAGCGGCGGACGGACGGTGCGGCGCTGGCGGCGCGGGCGCGGCGCGTCGACGTGGACCTCGGGACGCCGCACGTGGTGCTGTCGGCCCGGTACGAGTCGCGCGACCACCGGCGGCGCGCGGAGTTCTGGGCGTCGTCGTTCGCGGCGGTGGAGCACGGGCTGGCCGCGTCCCGCGGCGAGGAGGTCGTGCTGCTGCTGCCGGGCGAGCGTCCGGGCGACGCGGCGCGGCGGGTCGCCAAGGAGCTGGGCGCGTCGCTGGGGGCTCCGGCGACGGTCGGCGCGGCCGGCCCGGTGCGGGGGCCGGGCGAGGTCGCCGGGGCGCACCGGGAGGCGCAGCGGTGCGCGGACGCGCTGGTGGCGCTGGGCCGCCGCGGGGACGGGGCGGGCGCGTCGGAGCTGGGGTTCATCGGGCTGCTGATCGGCGACGACCGGGACGTGCCGGGGTTCCTCGCCGGGTCGCTCGGGCCGGTCATCGACTACGACGAGCGGCGCGGGACGGCGCTCGTCCGGACGCTCGAGGCGTACTTCGGGGCGGGCGGCGGGCTCGCGCGGACGGCGCAGGAGCTGCACATCCACGTGAACACGGTCAGCCAGCGGCTGGACCGGATCGGGCGGCTGCTCGGCGAGGACTGGCAGTCGCCGGACCGGGCGCTGGAGCTGCAGCTCGCGCTGCGGCTGCACCGCCTGCGGTAGGCGCGCGAACGGGCCGCCGCCCCTGAGGGGCGGCGGCCCGTTCCGTGCGTTCACGCGGGGGTTTCGACCTTGTCGCGCGCGGGTTCCGCCGGACGGCGGCGCGCCGCGCGGGCCGCGAGCAGGTCGCGGGCGGTGCCCCAGACGCCGCGCCGGAACAGCAGCACGACGAGGATGAAGATGCCGCCGGTGATGATGCCGGTCTCCTGGAACCCGGCGGTGGCCAGGTAGTCGTTCAGCTCGACGATCAGGGCGGCGCCGACGATGCCGCCCCACAGCGTGCCGATGCCGCCGAGGACGACCATCATCACGGCCTCGCCCGAGGTCGTCCAGTACACGCCCTGCAGGGACGCGAAGCCGTGGCCGATGGCGAACAGGCCGCCGGCCAGTCCGGACAGGGCCGCCGACAGGACGAACGCGAGCAGCTTGAAGCGGTCGACGCTGTAGCCGAGCGCGCGCGCCCGTGCGGGGTTGTCGCGGATGGACATCAGTACGCACCCGAACGGGGAACGGACGATGCGCCAGGCGGCGAACAGTCCGGCCAGGATGAACGGGAGGCCCGCGTAGTAGAAGTAGAACGGGTCGGACAGGTCGAGTCCGAACAGTTCCCTGGGGATGCCCTGCAGCCCGTTCTCGCCGCCTGTGACGTCCCGCCACTGGTTGGCGACGAAGTACACCATCTGCGCGAAGGCCAGGGTGACCATCGCGAAGTAGATGCCGCGCAGCCGGACGGACAGGAACCCGATCGGGAGGGCGAGCAGGGCGGCGAACGCCGCGCCGCCCAGGATCGCGACGGGGAAGGGCAGCCCCGAGTGCAGGGCGATCAGGCCGGTCGCGTACGCCGAGCCGCCCCAGAAGGCGGCGTGCCCGAACGACAGCAGCCCGGTGAAGCCGAGCAGCAGGTCGACGGCGACGGCGAACAGCGCCCAGCAGGCGATGTCCAGCGCGACCGGCGGGTAGACGAACCACGGCAGCGCGAGCGCCGCCGCCAGGCCGACGGCGAGCAGGACGGGTCGTCCCGCGAGCTTGGAAAGGATCACGGCGCCACCTCCGGATTCACAGTGCGGCCTCCTCGCGCCCGAACAGGCCGGCGGGGCGCCACAGCAGCACGGCCGCCATCAGGATGAACACGAGCGTCTGCGACAGCGACGGGACGTAGTAGTTGCCGAGCGCCGACACGAGCCCGACCGCGAACCCGGCGGCGACCGACCCGAACACCGAGCCGAGTCCGCCGATCACCACGACGGCGAACACGGTGACGATCAGGTCGGCGCCCATCAGCGGGTTGACGGCCCGCATCGGCGCGGCGAGCACGCCCGCGAGCCCGGCGAGCGCGATGCCGAAGCCGAACACGGGCGTCACCCAGCGCGCCACGTCGATGCCGAGGGCGCGGCTCAGCTCCGGCCGTTCCGTGGACGCCCGGACGATCATGCCGACGCGGGTGCGGGACAGCACAAACCACACTGCGCCGCACACGACGAGCGACACGGCCAGGACGAACACCTGGTACGCGGGGTAGGTGAACAGGCCGAGGTCGATCGAGCCGCTCAGGGCGGACGGGCGCGGATAGGGCTGCGACTGCACGCCGTACTGCCGCTTCACCAGGTCCTGGAGGATGAGCGCCAGCCCGAAGGTGAACAGGAAGTTGTAGAGGGGGTCGAGGGGCGCCAGCCGGCGGATGAACAGCCGTTCCACCGCGACGCCGACCGCGCCCAGGACGAGCGGGACGAGCGGCAGCGCGACCCAGAAGCTCACGCCGAAGGAGTCGAGGAGGACGTAGGAGCCGAACGCGCCGAGCATGTAGAACGCGCCGTGCGCGAAGTTGACGACGCCGAGCATCCCGAAGATGACCGCGAGGCCGAGGGCGAGCAGGGCGTAGAACGCCCCGCCCACCAGGCCGTTGAAGGCTTGCTGCAGCATCCGGCGGCCTCAGAGCTCGCAGGCGGGGCTCGGCTGCTGGAACGCCTCGGCCGCGGGGATCGTCTCGATGATCTTCTCGTAGTCCCAGGGCTCGGAGACCTCGCTCTCCGGCTTGACCTCGGCGAGGTAGGCGTCGTGGGTCAGCAGGTGGTCCTCGGCCCGGATCGTTCCAGTGGAGGTGAACACGTCGTTCACCTTGTGGCCTTCGAGCTCCTTCACCACGGTGTCGGAGGCGTCCGTCCCGGCGCGCTGGACGGCCTCCAGGTACTGCAGGGCGGCGGAGTAGTCGCCCGCGTGGACGGCCGTGGGACGGGCGCCCGTCTCCTGCTTGAACCGGTCGGCCCACGCGCGGTTGTCGTCGTCCTGGTTCCAGTACCAGAAGTCGGTGAAGCGGGTGCCCTCCAGGGCCTTCGGGCCGAGCGAGTGGATGTCGGTGATGAACATCAGCCCGACGGCGAGGCCCACGCCCTTGTCGCGCAGCTTGTACTCGTTGTACTGCTTCACGAGGTTGACGAGGTCACCGCCGGCCTGCATGGCGCCGATGACGTCCGGCTTCGGGTCCAGGCCCGGGGCCTTCAGCAGGAAGGTGGAGAAGTTGTCGTTGGGGAAGGGGGTCGGGTCGGACTTCACGACCGTCCCGCCCGCGCCCTTGACGGACGCGCTGAACGTCTTCTCCATGTCCTGGCCGAACGCGTAGTCGGGGTAGACGAGGTACCAGTTCTTCGACCCGGACTTGGTGAGCGCGGTGCCCGTCCCGTGGGCGAGCATGTAGCTGTTGTAGCCGTAGTGGAAGGTGTACTTGTTGCACTGCTCGCCGGTCAGCGCGGTGGTGGCGGCGCCGACCGAGATGAACACGCGCTTCTTGCCCTTCGCCACGTTCGCGACGGCGAGCGCGGCCGACGACGTGGGCACGTCCACGATCATGTCGGCCTTCTGCCGGTCGTAGAGCTCGCGCGCCTTGGTGTTGGCGATGTCGGGCTTGTTCTGGTGGTCGGCGGAGACGACCTCGATCTCCGTCGCGACCGCCTTGTCGCCGTACTTCTTCTTGAAGTCCGCGACGGCCATCTCGACGGCCTTCACGGCGTTCTCGCCCGACAGGTCGGCGTAGACGCCGGACTGGTCGGTCAGCACCGCGAGCACGATCTTGTCGTCGCTGATCTTGCCGCCGCCCCCGCCGGGTCCGCCCGCGCCGCAGCCGGCCAGCAGGGCTCCGGCGGCCGCGAGCGCGGCCGAGCGTCCCATGAGTTTCATCGGGCTCTCCCTAGATTCCGAGGTACTGCAGGAGTTCGCTCTCGCGGGCGCGGACCTCGTCGTTGTCCATCGACTGGACGATCCGGCCCTCGGCGAGCAGGTGGTGGCGGTCGGCGACGGTGGCCGCGAAGTGCACGTTCTGCTCGATCAGCAGGACGGTGACGCCCGCGGCCTTGACCTCGCGCAGGATGCCGCCGATCTGCGCGACGATCAGCGGCGACAGGCCCTCGGTGGGCTCGTCGCACAGCAGCAGCCGGGCGCCGGTGCGCAGCACGCGGGCGAGCGCGAGCATCTGCTGCTCGCCGCCCGACAGCTTCGTCCCGGGGAACCGGCGGCGCTCCCTGAGCCGCGGGAACGTGTCGTAGACGCGGTCCAGCGGCCACGCTTCGGGGCCTTTGCCGTTCGCTGGACGGCCGGGCGGCAGCAGCAGGTTCTCCTCCACCGACAGGGTGGCGAAGATGCCGCGGTCGTCCGGGACGTAACCGAGGCCGCGCCGCGCGCGCTTGTGCGGGCCCAGGGCGGTGATGTCCTCGCCGAGAAATTTGACGGTTCCGGACGCGCCCGCGTGCAGGCCCATCAGGCAGCGCAGCAGCGTGGTCTTCCCGGCGCCGTTGCGGCCGACGAGGGTGACGATCTCCCCCTCGTCCACGTGCAGCGACACGTCCCGCAGGGCCTGCGCCTCGCCGTACCAGGCGGACAGGCCGTCAACTCGCAGCATGGGCGTCTCCGAGGTAGGCGGTGATGACCCGGGGGTCGTGGCGGATCTCGGCGTACGGGCCCTCCACCAGGACCCGGCCGTGCTGCAGGACGGTGACCCGGTCGGCGAGGCTGGAGACGACGCTCATGTTGTGCTCGACCAGCACGACCGTCCGCCCCGCCCGGACCCGCCGGACGAGCTCGACGGTGCGCTCGACGTCCTCGACGCCCATCCCGGCGGTCGGCTCGTCCAGCAGCAGCACCTTCGGGTCGAGGGCGAGCGCGAGGGCGAGTTCGAGCGCCCGCTTGCGCCCGTACGCCAGCGCGCCCGCCGGGGTCTCGGCGTGCTCCTCCAGCCCGACCTGCGCGAGCAGTTCGGCCGCGCGGTCGGCGAACCGCCCGAGCGACCGGTCCGATCTCCAGAACCGCCACCCGAGGCCGGTGCGCCCGGCGAGCGCCAGCTCGACGTGCCGGCGCGGGGTCAGCTCGGCGAACAGGCTGGTGATCTGGAACGACCGCGCCAGCCCGAGCCGCGCGATCCGCTCGGGACTGCTGCCCGCCAGTTCCCGCCCGGCCAGCCGCACGCTCCCGGACGTCGGCTTGAGGAAGCCGGTGAGCAGGTTGAACAGCGTCGTCTTGCCCGCGCCGTTCGGCCCGACGAGCGCGTGCACCGCGCCCTCCGCGACGGCCAGGTCCACGCCGTCCACGGCGCGGAACCCGCGGAACTCCCTGACCAGGCCGCGCGCCGTCAGCACCGGCGCCGGCCGGACGGTAGCGCCCATGCGCCCTCCTCCCATGGTGACCCGGACCACACCGGGCCGCCGTGCTCGGGAACGCTAGGCCGCCGCCGCGAAACGGACTATGTGATCAATCGACACATTCCGCCCAACCGATACGGATGTGACCCACATCACGCGCAGGTCGGAGGCCCGTTCACATGGGACGCCGCGCGCTTATGTGGGCCGGACACGTGGCCGCCGCCCGCCGGGGTCCGCACCATGTCGGCACTCGCCTCCGTCCAGAGGAGCCGGAATGCCGACCACCCGCCCCCGTTCCACGACCGGCCTGTCCACGACCGGCCTGTCCACGACCGGCCTGCTCGCGACCAGTCTGCTCGCGACAGGCGCCCTGACCCTCGCGCTGGCCGCACCGGCGCGCGCGCACGAGAACCGCTGCGCGCCCGCACCCGCCGTGCCGGGCGCCCAGAAGCAGGTCGCCGCCTGCCTCGACGACCTCACGACCGCCGGAACCGTCGCGTCGGGCCACACCGTGCCGGGAGACTACGCGGGACTGCACGCGTCCGGAACCCGCAACCCGAGCGGCGTCCCCGGCGTCCAGATCGACGGGTACTTCCCGGACGACTCCGCGTTCAACACCCACCACGGCTGGAACCACGACGCGCAGTTCGTCATCCGCCTCCCCGAGCGGTGGAACGGCGGCCTCGTCGTCGCCGGGTCGCCCGGGAACCGGCGGCAGTACGCCAACGACGCCACCGTCTCCGACTGGGTCCTCGACCGGGGCTACGCGTACGCGGCGACCGACAAGGGCAACAGCGGCACCGAGTTCCACCGGGACGGCCGCCGCCCCGGCGACGCCGTCGCCGAATGGAACCGCCGCCTGACCGAGCTCACCCGCGCCGCGCAGCGGACGGCGGAGCGCCACTACGGGCGCCGCCCGTCCCGCACCTACGCGGCGGGCATCTCCAACGGCGGGTACCTCGTCCGCTGGCAGCTCGAGAACCGCCCTCACCTCTACGACGGCGGCATCGACGCCGAGGGCACCCTGTGGCGGGCGGACGGCCCGAACCTGTTCACGTACCTGCCGCCGATCCTGCGCGCGTACCCGCCGTACGCCGCGGGGGACGCCTCCGCGCACCGGGCGCTGCTCGACGCCGGCCTCGCCGCGGGCTCCGAGTTCCTCTGGCCGTACCACGACCAGGTCTACTGGGAGCTGACGCAGCGCATCTACCGCGAGGAGTTCGACCCCGCGTACACGGGCGCGGAGGCCGAGTACGACTACGCGTCCCGCCCCCGCGAGGTGCGGCGCGCGGTCGGGCGCGTGTCCCTCACCGGCCGCATCCGCAAGCCGCTGATCAGCCTCCAGGGCACGTACGACGCGCTGCTGCCGATCGGCCGCAACGGTGACGCGTACGCCGCGCTCGTCCGCGACCGCGGCCGGGCCCCGTTCCGCTACTACCGCGTCGCGGGCGCCAACCACACCGACGGCCTCGTCGACGCCCACCCGGGCCGCCTGCGCCCGCTCCTGCCCTGCATGCGCTCCGCCTTCACCGCCCTGGAGACCTGGACGTCCGGCGGGGGCGCTCCGCCGCCGAGCGCCACCCTGCCCGAACCGTCCGGCGACGTCCTGAACACCTGCTCCCTGACCGGCTGACCGCGCTCCCGGGCCGCCCGCCGCGCGCCCCGCCGGCTACGGCGCGTTCGTCCAGGCCAGGAGGTCGGCGGCGGGCAGGGTGTTGACGATCCGGTCGGCGGGGACGGCGCAGCGCGCGGCGCGGTCGCAGCCGTGCGGCTGCCAGTCGAGCTGGCCGGGGGCGTGCGCGTCGGAGTCGATCGCGAACCGGCAGCCGGCCTCGACGGCGAGGCGCAGCAGCCGCTTCGGCGGATCGAGCCGCTCCGGCCGCGCGTTGATCTCCACGGCGACGCCGTGGGCGGCGCACGCGTCGAACACCGGCTCGGCGTCGAACTCCGACTCCGGGCGCAGCCCGCCGCGCCGCCCTCCCGCCTTGACGATCCGCCCCGTGCAGTGGCCGAGGACGTCCACCGCCGGGTTCATGACCGCGGTGACCATGCGCGCCGTCATCGCGACGCGGTCCATGCGGAGCTTCGAGTGGACGCTCGCCACGACGACGTCGAGCCGGTCGAGGAGGCCGGGCTCCTGGTCGAGGGCGCCGTCGTCGAGGATGTCCACCTCGATGCCGGTGAGGATCCGGAACGGCGCGAGCTCGGCGTTCAGCTCGGCGACGGCGTCGAGCTGGCGGTGCAGGCGGTCCGCCGACAGCCCGTTCGCGACCGTCAGGCGCGGCGAATGGTCGGTGAGCGCGATGTACTCGTGCCCGAGCGCGCGCGCCGCCTCCGCCATCTCCCGGATGGGCGAGCCCCCGTCGGACCAGTCGCTGTGGGTGTGCAGGTCGCCCTTCAGCGCGGCGCGGAGCGCGGCGGCGGCCGCGTCGAGCGGCTCCCCCTCGGTGGCCTCCAGGCGCCGCAGGTAGACGGGCGTCTCCCCGCGCAGCGCCTCCGCGACGACGAGGGCGGTGACCTTCCCGAGGCCCGGCAGGTCGGTGAGCGTGCCCGCGCGGGCGCGGGCGTCCAGCTCGTCCGGGGGCGTGTCCTCGACCCGGGCGGCGGCCGTGCGGAACGCCCGCACGCGGTAGGTCGGCTCCCCGGCGCGTTCGAGGAGGAACGCGATCCGGCGCAGCGCTTCGACGGGCTCCACGCCCCGGGGAGTACCCAGGTATGACGCAAGTGTCCCACCCCGGTCTCATCCGGGCGCGGCCCGCCGATCCCTAGCCTGGTCGGCATGGCCGAGACGAAACCCGCGAACGAGCCGGGGCTGCTGCGCATGGTGCTGCTGGACGGGGCGCTGGCCGCCGCGGCGACCGGCCGGGCCGAGCCCGCCCCCCTCGACCGTCCGTGGCCGGCCCCGCTGCGCTGGACCGCCCGCATCGGCCTCGGGCGGTTCCCGTACGGCGTCGTCGTGAACCTGTTCTGGGCCGCCGTCACGATCGGGGCGATCGCCGCGACGCGGTCGCTGCTGGAGACCGAGAGCGCGGAGCGCGGGCGGTTCCCCGGCGACGCGACCCTCCTGCTGATCTCGGTCGCGGCGTGCGCGCCGCTCGCGCTGCGCGACCGGCACCCGCTGGGCGCGTGGCGGCTGAGCTTCGTGGCCATGGCGCTGATCAGCGTGAGCGACTGGCTGACCGTCCCGTACGTCCCGGCCGGGGCGTTCGCCATGGTCGTCTGCCTGTTCACGGTGGCGGTGCGCTGCGCGGGGAACGTGACGCTCGGCGCCGGGATCATGACGGCCGCCGGCACGTGGATCAAGGACCCGGAGACCGGCGCGGGCGCGTCCGTGCTGGTCCTGCTGCCGCTGGCGGCGGGCTACGCGGTGCGGGTGCGGCAGACGTCGCGGCGCGAGCTGGCCGAGCAGAAGCGGCGGCACGCCGACGCGGAGGCCGTGCTCACCGAGCGGCAGCGCATCGCGCGGGAGCTGCACGACGTCGTCGCCCACCACATGTCGATGATCGCGATCCAGGCGGAGGCGGCGCCGTACAAGAGCGACGCGGTCCCGGACGTCACCCGGCAGGACCTCGCCGAGATCCGGTCGACCGCGCTCGACGCGCTCACCGAGCTGCGCCGCATCCTCGGCGTCCTGCGGTCCGAGGACGGCTCCGACACCGCCCCGCAGCCCAGCCTGGAGCGGCTGGACGAGCTGGTCGCGGGGGCCCGCGGCGCCGGACTGGACGTGACGGCGCGGCTGACCGGCGACCTCGCGGGGCTCCCGTCCGGCGTCGGGCTGACCGCGTACCGGATCCTGCAGGAGGCGCTGAGCAACGCGATGCGGCACGCGCCCGGGTCGCGGGTCGACGTCGAGGCCGCCCGCGCGGACGGCGTACTCTCGATCAGCGTCGTCAACGGCCCCCCGGGCGACGGCCGCGACCGCGCGCGGTTCGCGACCGGCGGCGGCCACGGGCTGGTCGGGATGCGCGAGCGCGCCGCCATGCTGGGCGGCTGGCTCACCGCCGAGCCCACGTCCGAGGGAGGATTCGCCGTGACCGCCACGCTGCCGGAGAAGGCCGCCGAGAAGGCGCAGGGCGCGCCGTGACCATCCGCGTGGTGATCGTCGACGACCAGGGCATGGTGCGCTCCGGGTTCGGGGTGCTGCTGAACGCCCAGCCCGACATCGAGGTCGTCGGGGAGGCCGTGAACGGCGAGGAGGGGCTGCGCCGCGTCGCCGAACTGCGCCCGGACGTCGTGCTGATGGACGTCCGCATGCCGGTGATGGACGGGCTGGAGGCCACCCGCCGGCTGCTCGCGGACGGCGCCGGGGACGCCCCGAAGGTCCTCATGCTGACGACGTTCGACCTCGACGACTACGTGTACGAGGCGCTGCGCGCCGGGGCCGGCGGGTTCCTGCTCAAGGACGCGTCCGCGGCCGAGCTGTCGGACGCGGTGCGGGTCCTCGCGGCGGGCGACGCGCTGCTGTCGCCGTCCATCACCCGCCGGCTGATCGCGGAGTTCGCCCGGCTGGGCGGCCCGCGGGCGCCGTCCCGCGAGCGGCTGGACGAGCTGACCGGGCGGGAGACCGAGGTGCTCACGCTGGTCGCGCGGGGCCTGTCCAACGGGGAGATCGCCGAGCGGCTGGTGCTCGCCGAGCAGACCGTGAAGACGCATTTCGGCCGGATCCTGATGAAGCTGGACCTGCGCGACCGGCCGCAGGCGATCGTCTACGCGTACGAGGTCGGGCTCGTCCGCCCCGGCGACTGAGGCCGCACACCGTTGCCCGCACCCCTACCCGGGTCCCGCGGGTCATACCGCGGTGTGAGGCCAAAAGACGGCTCCGCCGGTTGATCTCGGCGACGGTGCCCGATTCCTACCTTCCTTGTCAGTGCTTCACCCCCACTGACCAGGAAGGACGCCCCCCATGCGCTGGGTTCGCAGAACCGCGGCCGCCCTCACGGTGCTCTCCGCGGCGGGCTCGACCGTCGCCGCGACGGGCGCGTCCGGGCCGTACGCCGCGCCCGCACCCGTCCCGGCGCTGTCCGCCGCGACGCTGGACGCCCGGTTCGCCGCCGCCGCCCGGGACATCGCCGCCGCCCGCACGACGGCCGTCCGGACCGGCGACGAGGACCGGGCCCGCGCGCTGGCGGCGTTCCTCTCCCCCGGACGCCGCTTCCTGGCCTTCGACCCGCGCGGGGACGGGCGCGCCGTCGAGGTCTTCGGCGACCTGCGCGGCGCCGACCGGATCGCGGTCGTCGTGCCGGGCGCGGACAACGCGCTCGCCAACTTCGACTCGGTCAAGTTCGCGGGCGGCGGCGCCCGCGCCCTGTACCGGCGGATGGCCGCCGAGGCGCCGTCCGCGCGGGTCGCCGTGGTCGCCTGGCTCGGCTACCGCGCCCCGGCGACGCTCGGCCCGGGCGTCCTGAGCGCCGACCGCGCCGAGTCGGGCGCGCGGCGCCTCGCGGAATTCCTCGGCGGGCTGGCCCGGGTGAACGGGGACGCCCGGATCGCCCTGCTCTGCCACAGCTACGGGTCGGTGGTGTGCGCCGCGGCCGCGCCCGGGCTCGGCGGTGTCCCGGTGGACGACATCGCACTGTTCGGCAGCCCCGGGACGACCGCCGGCGGCGTCGCGGACCTGCGCACGTCCGCGACCGTCTGGGCCGGCCGCTCGTCCGGCGACTGGGTCCGGTTCGTCCCGCACGTGCGCTTCGCCGGGCTCGGCTTCGGGACCGACCCGGTCTCCCCCGGGTTCGGCGCCGTCCGGTTCGACGCCGGGACGGGCCCGCACAGCGGCTACCTGAAGCCGGGCTCCGCCGCGCTCCGCAACCTCGCCCTCATCGCGCTCGGCCACGACTCGGAGGTCCCCCGTGCATGACACCGCCCGCCCCGCGCCCCCGACCGCACCCGCTGGTCCCGCCGCGCCCGCACCTCCAGCCGCGTCCGCGCCTCCAGCCGCGCCCGCGCCTCCAGCCCGTCCCGCGCCCCCGACCGCATCCACGCCTCCGGACCGTCTCGCCGAATCGACACCTCCGGCCGCGGCCGCGCCTCCGGCGGTCGAGCGCGATCGCGCGATCGACGCGCTGCGCGCGTTCGCGGTCCTCGGGGTCGTCCTCGGGCACTGGCTGGTCACCGCGTTCGTCGGGCACGGCGCCGACCTGCGCACCACCAGCCCGCTGGCGTCCATGCCGGAGTTCACGCCCGTCACCTGGGTCCTGCAGACGCTCGCGCTGTTCTTCCTCGTCGGCGGGTACGCGGCGGCGAAGGGCCTGCGGCCGGACGAGCCGTGGGGCCGCCGGTTCGCGCGGCGGCTGGGACGGCTCGCGCGGCCGCTCCCCGTCCTGTTCGCCGCCTGGATCCCGGTCGCCGCGGCGCTGACGTGGGCCGGGTTCGACGGCGCGACGCTGGCGACGCTGGTCAAGCTGGTGCTCAGCCCGCTGTGGTTCCTCGCGGTGTTCGTCGCGCTGACCGCGCTGACCCCGCTGCTCGCCGTCCTCTGGGACCGGCTCGGCGCCCGCGGCGCGCTGCTCCTCGTCGCCGCCACCGCGCTCGTCGACGTGGGACGGTTCGCGCTCGGGGCGCCCGAGTGGATCGGCTGGTGCACCGTCCTGACCGGCTGGCTCCTGCCGTTCTACCTCGGCGTCGGCTGGGCGCGCGGCGCGCTGCGCGCCCGCCGGACGGCCGTCGCGCTGCTGGCCGGCGGCGCCGCCGCGGCGGCCGCGCTCGTCGCGTTCGCGGGCTACCCGGCGAGCATGGTCGGGGTGCCGGGCGCCGACGTGTCCAACCTCAGCCCGCCGACGCTCGCCGCCGTCGCGTTCGGCCTCGCGCAGACCGGGCTCGCGCTGCTGCTGCACGGGCCGCTGACCCGCTGGACGCGACGGCCCCGGGTGCGGTCGGCGGTGGCCGCCGCGAACCGGTCCGCGATGACCGTCTACCTGTGGCACCAGACCGCGCTGATGGCCGTCACGGTCGCGGCCGCCCTGGCGTTCGGCGCGGCCGGGGGCCTGCACACCCGCCCGGACGGCGCGGCCTGGATCGTCCAGCGGGCCGCCTGGCTGCCGGTCTTCGCGGCCGTCCTCGCCGCCCTCGCGGCCCTGGTGCACCGGTTCGAGAAGCCGCGGCGCCGGTGAGACCGCCCGCGTGGTTCCGGACGGGTCATCGGCGGCGGGGTGGCACTCTGGGAAGGTGACCACCGTGAACGACCCCGACGCCGACACCGATCCCGCCGACACCGACCCCGCCGACACCGACCCCGCGAAGATCCGCGAGCGGACGACCCTGCGCCTGGAGAAGGCGATGGGCACGTTCGGGACCGCCGCCCTCGCCAGCATGGAGCGCAAGCTCCCCTGGTTCCGGCGGATGCCGCCCGACCAGCGCTCCTGGATCGGTCTCGTCGCCCAGGCCGGCATCGCCGCGTTCGTGGAGTGGTTCAAGAACGACGAGCAGTCCCGCCCGGCCATCGCCGGCGAGGTGTTCGGCACCGCGCCCCGCGAGCTGATGCGCTCCATCAAGCTGCACCACACCATCGACATGATCCGCGTGATCATCGACGTGGTGGAGACGCGGCTGGACGAGCTGGCCGCGCCCGGCGGGGAGCAGCAGCTCCGCGAGGCCATCCTGCGGTACACGCGGGACGTGGCGTTCGGCGCGGCGCAGGTGTACGCGCGGGCCGCCGAGACCCGCGCCGCCTGGGACGCCCGCCTGGAGGCGCTCGTGGTGAACGCGGTGATGCGCGGCGAGGTCGACGACGGCATGCACTCGTGGGCGGCCGCGCTCGGCTGGACGTCCAAGCCCGTCACCGTCATCGCGGGGTTCACTCCGGAGGACGAGGAACCCGAGGTCACGATCGACCAGATGCAGCTCGCCGCGCGCCGCGCGCGCGCCGACGTCCTCGCGGGCGTGCAGGGGCACCGCGTCATCGTCATCGTCGGCGGCGACACCGACCCCCTGGAGGCGGCGCGGCCGATCGCGGCCAAGTGCGGCCCCGGCCCGGTCGTCGTCGGCCCGCAGGTCGGCGACCTGTACGAGTCGACGGCGTCCGCGCAGGCCGCCGTCGCCGGGCTCCGCGCCGCCGCGGGCTGGCCGGACGCGCCGCGTCCCGTCCTGGCCGTCGAGCTGCTGCCCGAACGCGCGCTGGACGGCGACGACGACGCCCGCCGCTACCTCGTGGACTCCGTCTACAACCCGATGCTGGCCGCCGGCGCGCCGCTGCTCGACACGCTCACGACCTACCTGGAGCAGGGGTCGTCGCTGGAGGCCACGGCGCGGATGCTGTTCGTCCACCCCAACACGGTCCGGTACCGGCTGCGGCGGGTCACCGAGCTGACCGGTCTCGCGCCGACGGACGGCCGCAACGCGTTCACGCTCCGGATCGCGCTCGTCCTCGGCCGGTTCGCGGGCCGGGCGAACCGGCCGGGCCAGGTGTGAACCGGACGCGCCGCGGGAAGTGAACCGCACGCGGCGCCGCGCACGTGATCTGGACAACGTCGCGGCTCCGCGCTTGTAGGGGTCTTACAAAGCCCCACGAGGAAACTTCGTACTCATCCGCATCGGCACCCGGGACCCCTTACGGCAGGCTTGTCGCTGTGATTCTCGTCGCCTCGCCCGGCCAGGGCGCTCAGACCCCCGGCTTTCTAGAGCCATGGCTAGAGATCCCCGGCGTCGCCGACCGGCTGGCCTGGTGGTCGGCCGTCACCGGGCTCGACCTGGTCCGGTACGGGACGACCGCCGACGCCGAGGAGATCCGCGACACCGCGGTGGCGCAGCCGCTGCTGGTCGCCGCCGCCCTGGCCGCCAACGAGGTGCTGTTCGCCGAGGCCGACGCCGCCGCGCCGGACGCGGTGGCCGGGCACAGCGTCGGCGAGCTGGCCGCCGCCGCGATCGCCGGGGTGCTGACCCCGGAGGCCGCGCTGGTGCTCGTCCGGGAGCGGGGCCGCGCGATGGCCGAGGCCGCCGCCGTCACCGAGACCGGCATGACGGCCGTGCTCGGCGGCGACGCCGACGAGGTCCTCGCCGCGATCGACAAGCACGGGCTCACCCCCGCCAACGTCAACGGCGCCGGCCAGGTCGTGGCCGCCGGGACCGTCGAGCGGCTCGCCGAGTTCGCCGAGGAGCCGCCCGCGAAGGCCCGGCTCCGGCCGCTGTCGGTCGCCGGCGCCTTCCACACCGAGCACATGGCGCCCGCCGCCGACACGCTCCGCCGGCTCGCGCCCGGCGTGCCCGTCGCCGACCCCGCGCCGCGGCTGCTGCAGAACCGCGACGGCGCCGTGGTGCGGGACGGCCGCGACTTCGTCGGGCGGCTCGTCGAGCAGGTCAGCGCGCCCGTCCGCTGGGACGCCTGCATGGACGCCATGCGGGAGCTCGGCGTCACCGCGATCATCGAGCTGCCGCCCGCAGGGACGCTCACCGGGCTGGCCCGGCGCGAGCTCAAGGGCGTCGAGCTGGTCGCCCTGAAGACCCCCGCGGACCTCGGCAAGGCCCGCGAGGTCATCGCGGCGCACACGGGACGCACGGCATGAGCGCCGGGCTCCGCATCCCCGAGGTGGCCGCGGGCGCGCGCATCCTCGCGTTCGGCGACTACCGGCCCGCCCGGGTCGTCACCAACGACGAGCTCGCGCAGACCGTCGACACCGACGACGCCTGGATCCGCAGCCGCGTCGGCATCGCCGAGCGCCGCATCGCCGCCGACGACGAGGGCATCGTCGAGCTCGGCGTGCACGCGGGCGGCAAGGCGCTCGCCAACAGCGGCCTCGCCCCGTCCGACATCGACCTGGTCATCCTCGCGACCTGCTCGGCGGAGTCGCCGATGCCGAGCCACGCGGCGGCCGTCGCGCACCGCCTCGGCATCGACGCGCCCGGCGCGTTCGACCTGAACGCCGCGTGCGCCGGGTTCTGCTACGCGCTCGGCACCGCCAGCGCCGCCGTCCGGGCCGGGAGCGCGCGCAACGTGCTCGTCATCGGCTCCGAGAAGATGTCGCAGTGGCTCGACTGGACGGACCGGTCGACGTGCATCATCTTCGCCGACGGCGCCGGCGCGGCGGTCGTCACCGGCAGCGACGAGCCCGGCATCGGCCCGGTCGTGTGGGGCAGCGCCGGAGACGGCGCCGACAAGATCATCATTCCGGACCGGCACTCCTTCATCCGGCAGGAGGGCCAGGCCGTCTTCCGCTGGGCGACGACCGCCATCGCGCCGGTCGCGCTGGAGGCGTGCGAGCGCGCCGGCGTCGCCGCCGAGGACCTCGCGGCGATCGTCCCGCACCAGGCCAACCTGCGGATCATCGAGGCGATCGCCCGCAAGGTGAAGGCCGTCAACGCCGTCGTGGCCGACGACATCGTCCACTCGGGCAACACCTCGGGGGCCTCCATCCCGCTGGCCATGTCCCGGATGATCGAGCGCGGCGACGTGCCGTCGGGCGCCCCCGCCCTGCTGGTCGGGTTCGGCGCGGGGCTGTCCTACGCTGCCCAAGTCATCCAGATCCCGTAGGCCGCGGCGCCCGCGCCGCGGTCCGGACCAACCCACTAAGGAAGAGAGCGAAACCATGGCAGTCGCCACCGAAACCGAGATCCTCGAGGGCCTCGCCAAGATCATCGACGACATCGTCGGCATCGACAAGGCCGAGGTGACGCCCGAGAAGAACTTCATCGACGACCTCGACATCGACTCGCTGTCGATGGTAGAGATCGCCGTTGCCGCGCAGGACGAGTTCGGCGTCGAGATCCCCGACGACGAGCTGCGCAACCTCAAGACGGTCAAGGACGTCATCGACTTCGTCCAGAAGCTCAAGGCCTGACGACGCGGGGAAGGCGCGCCGCCGCCCCGGACGGCGCGCCCGAACCCACCCCCCATCAGCCGGCAAGGAGAACCGACATGAGCAAGAGCCAGACCAGGGTCGCGGTGACCGGTCTCGGTGCAACGACTCCTCTCGGCGGCGACCTGCCGTCGACCTGGTCCGCCCTGCTCGCCGGAGAATCCGGGGTCCGCAAGCTGGACTGGGACAACCTCGACGACGTGCCGGTGAAGTTCGCCGCCACGCTGAAGGTGGACCCGTCCGAGGTCGTGCCCCGGCAGACGCTGCGCCGGCTCGACCGCAGCCAGGCGATCGCGCTGATCGCCGCGCGGGAGGCGTGGACCGACGCCGGGTTCGCGCCGCCGACGGGCGGCAAGTCCCAGAAGGGCATGGAGAGGGCCGGCGTCGACGGCGGCTTCACCGTGGACGGCGAGCGCCTCGGCGTCGTGCTGTCCAGCGGCATCGGCGGCCTGCACACCGCCCTCAACAGCTATGACGTCTTCCGGGAGAAGGGCTGGTCGCGGGTCTCGCCCTTCACCGTCCCGATGCTGATGCCGAACGGCGCGTCCGGGCACGTCGGCATCGAGTTCGGCGCGATGGCCGGCTCGCACGCGCTGGTCAGCGCGTGCGCGTCCAGCGGCGAGGCCGTCGGCTACGCCATCGACATGATCCGCGCGGGCCGCGCCGACGTGGTGATCTGCGGCGGCACCGAGTCCTGCATCCACCCGCTGCAGATGGCGTCGTTCGGCGCCATGCGGGCGATGTCGACCCGCAACGACGAGCCGGAGCGCGCGTCCCGCCCCTACGACAAGAACCGCGACGGGTTCGTGCTCGGCGAGGGCTCCGCGGCGATGATCTTCGAGTCGGAGGAGCACGCCCGCGCCCGCGGCGCGAACATCCTCGGCTTCGCCGCCGGGTGCGGCTACTCGGGCGACGCCTACGACATCGTGCTGCCCGACCCGAGCGGGGCCGGGCAGGCCAAGGCCATGCAGCGGGCGCTCAAGGACGCCGGGCTGGAGCCCGCGGACATCGTGCACATCAACGCGCACGCCACGTCCACCCCGGCCGGCGACGTCGCCGAACTCGCCTCCATCAAGGCGGGCCTCGGCGAGGAGGCCGCCCGCGGCGCCGTCATCACCGCGACCAAGTCCATGACCGGGCACCTGCTCGGCGGCGCCGGCGCGCTGGAGTCGATCTTCACGCTGCTCGCGCTGAAGGAGGGCCTCGTGCCCGCCGTCGCCAACCTGGAGGACATGGACGACGAGGTCGACCTGGACATCGTGCGCGACGAGCCGCGCAAGCTCCCGGACGGTCCCGCCGCCGCGCTCAACAACTCGTTCGGTTTCGGCGGCCACAACGTGTCGGTCGCGTTCCAGCGCGCCCTCTGACCGCCCGCGGCCCGTGCGGCGGCGTCCCGCCGCCGCGGCCGCACCGCGCGTCGCGGCCCGGCGCCCCGCGGGGCCCGGGCCGTTCGGCTGCGCCCGTCCGCCGCCGCGTCCGCCGGTCCCGGCGGGCGGCGGCGCGGATCAGCGGGTCTTGAGCGCGACGACGGCGATGTCGTCGCGGGGCACCCCGTCCTGGAACTCGACGACGGCCTCGGCGATCCGGTCCGCGATGCCCTGGGCGCCGAGCGTCCGCGACCGCGCCAGCAGCTCGGCGAGCCGCTCCTCCTCGAAGAAGTCGATGCCGTCGCCGCGCGCCTCGGTCACCCCGTCGGTGTAGAACAGCAGCGCGTCGCCGGGGTCCAGCTCGACGGACACGTCGGCCACCCGCACCTCGTCGAGCAGCCCGAGCAGGTTCCCGACCGTGCCGAGGGCGGTCACCGCGCCGTCCCGCGCGACGCGCAGGGGCGGCGGATGCCCGCCGACCGCGATCGTCACCCGGGGCGGCGACCCGTCCGGCCGTTCCTCGATCACGGCGTAGACCGCCGTGCAGAAGCGCTCCGACCTGTCGCGCAGGACGGCGCCGTTGAGCCGGTGCAGGACGTCCGCGGCGCGAGGCGACTCCGCCGCCACCGCCCGCACCGTGTGGCGGGCCAGGCCGGTCACCACCGCGGCCTCGGCCCCCTTGCCGGAGACGTCGCCGAGCACGAGCCCCCAGCGGCCCGGCGCGATCTCGAACAGGTCGTAGAAGTCGCCGCCCACCTCGTCGCCGTGCCCGGCGGGCCGGTAGGCGCCGCCCGCGTCCAGGCTCGGGATGACGGGCAGCTCGTCGGGGAGCAGGCTGTCCTGGAGGGTCCGGGCGAGCTGGCGGGCACGGGCCTCCGACTCCCGCGCGCGCTGCCGGGTGCGCAGCAGCTCGCGCTCGTACTCGCGCCGGTCGGTGGCGCGGAAGACGCAGACGCGGACGCTCTCCGCCGCGCCGCCCGGCTCCTCGACGAGCATGCCGTTGAGGAGGACCGGGAGCCGCGCGCCGCCGGCGCACGTCACGTCCACCGCGATCTCATGGACGGTGCGCTGCATGGCCAGCAGCGGGGCGAAGTGCGTCTCGTAGTAGAGCCGGTCGCCGATCGGGAGCAGCTCCTGGAAGCGGACGCCGGCCGTGAGTTCGTCCCTGGCGCGTCCGGTCCAGTCGCAGAACGTCGCGTTGACCAGCGTGATCAGGCCGTTCGCGTGCATGAGCACGTAGCCGCAGGGGGCGCGCTCGTACAGGTCTCGCAGCAGCTCCAGCTCGTCATCCGGACCGGCCATCCGGCTCCTCCGCCAGGAACGCCTTGATGGCCGCGAGCGTCTCCTCGGGCGCGCTGAGGTTGGGGCAGTGGCCGGTCGCCCGCAGCCGGACGATCTCGCCGTCGGGGAGGGCGCGGTGCACGTACTCCCCCACCGGGGCGGGTGCGATGACGTCGTCGGAGCACTGGAGGACCAGGGTCGGCACGGCGACCTGGGGCAGGTCGGCGCGGTTGTCAGAGAGGAACGTGACGCGGGCGAACTGGCGGGCGATGTCCGGGTCGGTGCGGCAGAAGGAGTTCGTCAGCTCGTCGCCCAGTTCCGGACGGTCCGGATTGCCCATGATCGCGGGGGCCATCTGGCCGGACCAGCCCAGGTAGTTGCTCTCCATGGACGCGAGCAGTTCGTCGATGTCGGCCGCGGAGAAGCCGCCGACGTAGTCCCCGTCGTCGATGTACCGGGGCGAGGGGCCGATCATGACGAGCCGGTCGAACCGGTCGGGGGCCTTGATCACCGCCAGCGCGCCGATCATGGCGCTGACCGAATGCCCCACGAAGACCACGTCCCGCAGGCCGAGGTCCTCGATGATCTCGAGCACGTCCGCGGCGTAGGCGTCCAGCGTCCCGTACCGCTCGGCGGAGTAGGCGGACAGGTCCGACCGCCCGGCTCCGACGTGGTCGAACAGGACGACCCGGTGGTCGGCCTCGAACGCGGGCGTGACCATCCGCCACATCGACTGGTCGCAGCCGAACCCGTGCGCGAACAGCATCGGCTGCCCGGACCGTTTTCCCAGGTCGCGGACGTTGTTTCGGGTCAGCGTGCGCATTGCCGCCTACCATGCCCGGCCGCCCCGGGTTCACACACGGGGAAAGCCCGCCGTGCGGGCGGGCGCGGGCGGGTGCGGCGCGCGGACGATGCCCCGCGCCCGCACGAACGCCCCTCCGCCCCCGATCCGGGGCGGCGGGGCGCGCGGTGGCACGGGGGCCGGGCCGGAAGCCGGCGGGGCGTGCTCGTTGCGGGGCGGGCACGCTCCAGCGGACGACCGGCGGACGGGCCGGGCGCCGGTCAGACGGCGGCGTGCAGCCAGCGCACGGGGGCGCCGTCGCCGGCGCGGCGGAACGGCTCGAGCTCGTTGTCCCACGGGGTGCCGAGCAGGCGTTCGAGCTCGTGCTCCAGGTTGGCCTTGCCGACGGCGGCGTTCGCCATGATCGAGCGCAGCCGGTCCTCGGGGACCATGATGTCGCCGTTGGCGCCGATCACGCCGGTGAAGACCCCGAGCGACGGGGTGAAGCTGTAGCGGACGCCGTCGGTGCCCGGAGTGGGATCCTCGGTGACCTCGAAGCGCACCAGTTTCCAGCTCCGCAGCGCCGACGTGATGCCGGCGGCCGTCCCAGGCTTGCCCTCCCAATGCAGTTCGGCGCGCAGCGTCCCCGGCGCGGCCGCCTGATCAGCCCATTCAAGGGAAACGGGCACGCCGAGGACACCTGCGGCGGCCCACTCGATGTGCGGGCTCAGCGCAGGTGGCGCGGAGTGGACGTAGAAAACGCCACGTGCGGTCACCGGACCTCCTGGATCTGTACCGAGGCTCGTCTTCCCCTACGGCCTCGTACGTCCCAGGTCGGCGTCCGCGTCCCTCATTGTGCATCATCGGCACGGGTCGCACCACCGCGAGTTCGCTGTTTGTCGAACACTTGACCACGCCATGCACACCGTTGATCGTCCAGGGTGAGCGCCTCACGCGCATTTCCGCTACGCACGGTCATCATTGCGGCACCATGTGTGCGGACAGCGAACGACGGGAGGCGAGGGCGGATGTTCGATCAGCAGGCGGTCCTGGAGAGGGTGCTGGCGCGGCACCGGGACGCGGTGGTGGTGGAGCCGGTGCCGGGACGTCCCGCGCTGGTCCGCCGCGACCAGCTCCTGGTCGCCGGGCACGACGCCGCCGCGGCGGAGGACCGGGTGCGGCGGTGGTGCGACGCGCGGGAGGACGGTCCGGGGGTGGCGCGGCTGCGGCTGCGGGCGCGGCCGGACGTGTGCGAGCTGGCGGCGGAGCTGGGCGGGGACGGGCCGCACCGCCGGCTCGCGGTGGCGCCGAACCACCTGGTGCTCGGGCAGCCGCTGTGGTGGAGCGGGCCCGCGGACCGGCCGCGTCCGGCGGGCCCGGTCCCGGCGCCGCGGCCCGCCGCGGACGCGTGCCGGGACGTGACCGTCGCGATCCTCGACACGGGCCTGGCGGCGCACCCGTGGTTCGAGGGCGCGGAATGGTTCCGGGAGCGCGGCGCGGAGGACGCGGACGTCCTGGACGCCGACCTCGATCGGGAACCGGACGCCCAGGCGGGGCACGGGACGTTCGTCGCGGGCGTCGTGCTGCGGCACGCGCCGACGGCGCGGCTGCTGCCGCGCCGCGTGCTCGGCGGGGACGGCATCGGGGACGAGCTGGGCGTGATCCGCGCGCTGGCGCGGCTCGCGGAGCGGGACCACGCGGACGTGGTGAACCTGTCGCTCGGCTGCCACACCTACGACGACCGGCCGTCGCCGGTGCTGTCCCGGGCCATCGCCGCGCTGGGCCGCCGGACGGTCGTGGTGGCGTGCGCGGGGAACGCGGCGAGCGACCGGCCGTTCTGGCCCGCCGCGCTCAAGTCGGTGATCGGGGTCGCCGCGCTGGACGGGGACGACCGGGCCTGGTTCTCCAACTACGGCTGGTGGGTGGACGCCGCCGCGCCGGGGGTGGACGTGGCCAGCAGCTTCGTCCGGTACGACGGGCCGCGGCCGCCCGCGGACGGCACCGATCCGGACCGATTCGACGGGTTCGCGACCTGGAGCGGGACGTCGTTCGCGACGCCGATGGTCGCGGGGCTGATCGCGGGCCTGGCGGCGGCCGAGGGACTCGGCGCGGCCGCCGCCGCGGACAGGGTCCTCGACCAATCGGCTCGTCCTACCCATCCGGACCTCGGCGTAATCATCAGGTCTTGACTACGACACGATGGCGAAAAGGTAACTCTGAGTACGTGAGATTGTTCGGAACGTAAAGTCGTCGGTCCGCGGGGGGCTCGGAGGGAGTTCTCATTGGCCCGGCATAACGGATCCGCAGGCGTCCGCACGGACGCCGACACCTTCAACGCCGACACCTCGAACGCCGACATCTCGAACGCCGACACACTGGACGCCGACGCGCTGTTGGCACGGGCCCGCGACGGCGACGGCGCCGCGTGGGCCCGGCTGGTGGACGAGCACAGCCCGCTGCTGTGGGCGGTCGCCCGCTCGTACGGTCTGCACGACGCCGACTCCGGCGACGTCGTGCAGACCGCGTGGCTGCGGCTCGTGGAGAGGATCGACACGGTGCGGGACGCCGGGGCGGTCCGGGTGTGGCTGGTGACGACCGCGCGGCGCGAGAGCCTGCGGGTGGCGCGCCTGCGCGGCCGCGCGCTGCCGGTGGCGCGGCCCGCCGAACCGTCCGCGGCGGGCGCCGTGGGGCCGTCCCCGGAACCGGCCCCGGAGCGGGTCGTGCTGGACCGCGACCGGCTCGACCGGGTCGGCGCGGCGCTGCGGGAACTGCCCGCGCGCTGCCGCGCGCTGCTGCGGCTCTCCGCGCTGGCCCCCACCTACAAGGAGCTGGCGGCGGCGCTCGGCATCCCGCTCGGCAGCGTCGGCCCCACCCGGGCGCGCTGCCTGGACACGCTGCGGAGGGTCCTGCGGTGAACGACGACGAGCTGATGGCGGGCGTCCGGGACGCGTTCACCGTGCTCGATCCGGTGCCGGGCGACGTCCTGGCGGCGGGCCGCGCGGCGCTGGCGTGGCGGCTGCCGGGGGCGACGCTGGCGGCCCTGGCGCGGGACGGGGCCGCGGGCGCGGCGCGCGGGACGCGCGGCGGGCCGGTGCGCGCGCTGACGTTCGCCTGCCCGGACGCGACGGTCGAGGTGGAGGTCGCGGAGGCGGGCCGGTTCCGGGAGCTCACCGGACGGATCGTCCCGGCGGCGGCCGCGTCCGTCGCGGTGCGGCACCGGGACCTGCCGCCGGACCCGGCGGGCGCGCCGGTGGAGCCGGGCGGGCTGTTCTGCCTGCCGGACGTCCCGGCGGGCCCGGTGAGTCTGCTGTTCCGCCTCGACGGGGGCGCGTCCGTCGTGACGAGCTGGGCGCACGTGTGACCGAGGCCGACGACCTGCTGCGGCTCGTCGCGGCGGACCCGGCCGCCGCGCACGCGCGGGCGCTGGCGCGGGCCGGCGGGGGGACGGGCGGCGCGGCGGTCGCCGCGCTGCGGGCCGCCGGGCTCGCGGCGAAGGAGCTGGGGCGGCTGGCGGAGGGCCTCGACCTGCTCCGGCGGGCGCTGGAGATCGCGGAGGCGTCCCCGGACTGCGGGTACGCGGCGGCCCAGGTGCGGATGAGCCTCGTCGGCCTGCTCTCCGCCCGCGGCGACACGGCGGGCGCGCTCGCGCAGGCGGCGCGGGCGGAGGACGTCCTGACGGGGCGGGACGCGGCGCGGCTGGCGGCCAACACGGCGTGCGCCCTGGCGCGGGCGGGCCGTCTCCGCGAGGCGCGGGACGCGGCGGCGCGCGCCCTGCCCGTGCTGCGGCGGGGGCGCGATCCCGCGGTGCTGAACGGGCTGCTGACCAACCTGGGCCTCGCGCGGGCGCTGCAGGGCGAGTTCGCCGCGGCGGAGGCGGCGCTCACCGAGGCGGTCGACGTGGCGCGGGCCGCCGGGCTGCCGCACCAGACGGCGATGTCCACGAGCAACCTGGCGTTCGTGGTGTCCCGGCGCGGGGACGTCCCGCGCGCGCTTCGGCTCTACGCGGAGGCCGAGCCCCATCTGTCCGGGGAACGCTTGGCGCAGTGCCGGTTCGACCAGGCGGAGACGCTGATCTCGGTCGGGCTGCCGCGCGAGGCGCGTCCCGTCCTGGAGGCCGCGCTGGCGTCCGCCGCCGACCACGGCTACCGGTGCGACACCGCCGACGGGCTGTTGCTCCTCGCGCACGCCGAACTGGACGACGGCGACGCGGAGCGGGCCGTCCGCACGGCCGAGCGGGCGCGGGCGGCGTTCGCCGAGCAGGAGCGCGCGGGGTGGACGCTGCTCGCCGAGCACCTGCTGCTGCGGGCGCGGTGGGCGGCCGGGGAGCGCTCGGCGGTCCTGCTGGGCAGCGCCGCCGCGACCGCCGACCGGCTGGCGCGCGGCGGGTGGGCCGACGCCGCCGCCGACGCGCGGCTCGTCGCCGCCCGCGTCGCGCTCGCCCTCGGCCGTCCCGCCGGGCGTTTCCTGGCGCCGCCGGCCCGTGCCCCGGGGTGCCGCGCCCGGGGGTCGCCGGCCGCCCGGATCACCGCCTGGCACGCCGCAGCGCTGGAGCGCGCCGAGCGGTCCGACCGGCGGGGCGCGGCCGCCGCCGTCCGGGCGGGCCTGCGGGTCGCCGAGGAGCATGCGGACGCGCTCGGCGCCCTGGACCTGCGGGCCCGGGCCGCCGGGTCCGCCGCCGAGCTGGCCGGGCTCGGGCTCGTCCTGGCCCGGTCGGCGCGGGAGCTGCTCGCCGTCGAGGAGCGGCGGCGGGCCGTCGCGCGCCCGGTGCGGGTGCGGCCGCCCGCCGACGCCGGACGGGCCGCGGCGCTCACCGCGCTGCGGGCCCGCAGCGCGGTGAGCGCCGCCGCGACGGCGCGGGGCGTCCCGGCGCCGGACACCGCCGAGCTGGCCGCGCTGGAAGCGGCCGTCGACGCCCGGACCCGGCGCCGCTCCCCCGCCGCGCCGGCGTCCGGGCCCCGCGCCGCGCCGCCCGCCCGGACGCCCGGCGCCACCGAGATCGCGGCGGCGCTGGGCGACCGGGCGCTGGTGGAGCTGATCGCCGTCGGCGCGGAGCTGCACGCGGTGACGATCGCGGACGGGCGCCTCCGGCGGCACCCGCTGGGGCCCGCGGACGGCGCCCGAAGCGCCGCCCGGGTGCTGCACCTCGCGGCGCGCCGCCTCGCCGCCGCCGACGACCCGGGCGCGGCCGAGGCGCTCGCGAGCGCCGCCGGACGGCTCGACCGGCTCCTGCTGGCCCCGCTGCGGGCCGCCCTCGGCGACCGCGACCTCGTGCTGGCCCCGGCCGGGCCCCTCCACGGGGTCCCCTGGTCCGCGCTGCCGTCGCTGGCCGGCCGCCCCGTCGCGGTCGTCCCGTCCGCGCGCGCCTGGCTGCGGGCCCGCACCGCCGCCGGGCCGCGCCCCCGCGGGCACGTCCTGCTCGCCGCCGGTCCGGGGCTGGAGCACGCCGACCGGGAGATCGCGGCCCTGCGGCGGCTCCACCCGGGCGCGCGCGTCCTGCACGGGCCGCGGGCGCGCGCCGAGACCGTGCGGGACGCCCTGGACGGCGCGTCCCTCGCGCACCTCGCGGCCCACGGCGAGTTCCGCGAGGGCAACGCGCTGTTCTCCCGGCTGCGGCTGGCGGACGGGCCGCTGTTCGTCCACGACCTCGACGCGTTGGCCGCGCCGCCGCGGGTGGTCGTGGTGTCGGCCTGCGACATCGGCCGCGGCGACGAGGGCGACGCCGTGCTCGGCATGGCGGGCGTCCTGCTCGCCCTCGGCACCGCCACCGTGGTCGCCAGCGTCACGCCCGTCCGGGACGCGGCCGCCCCGGCGTTCATGACCGCCTTCCACCGCGGTCTCGCCGCGGGACTGCCGCCCGCGCGCGCCCTCGCCGCCGCCCCGCGCACGCCCGGCGTCACCGGGTTCGTCTGCATGGGCGGCGGCTGAGCACCGGCCCCGATGTCAGCCGGGGCCGGTCGCGACCGGGTTGGCGGGGTCGGCCACCCAGTTCGACCACGAGCCGACGTAGAGGGCGGCGGGGATGCCCGCGAGGTTCAGCGCGAGGATCTCGTGGGCGGCCGTCACCCCGGACCCGCAGTAGGCGCCGACGTCGGCCGCGTCGGTCGCGCCGAGCTGGCCGAACCGCTCGCGCAGCAGCCCCGGCGGCAGGAACCGCCCGTCCACGCCGACGTTCCCGGACGTCGGCGCGCTGCAGGCGCCCGGGATGTGCCCGGCGACCGGGTCGACGGGCTCCTGCTCGCCGCGGTAGCGCTCGGCGCTGCGCGCGTCGAGCAGCACCCCGCCCCGCGCGAGCTCCGCCGCGCCCTCGGCGTCCAGCACCGGCAGCCCTCCCGGGGCCGCCAGGAAGTCCCCCGGTTTGGCGTCGGGTTCCTCGGTGGTCACCGGGCGGCCCGCCTCCGTCCAGGCCCGGTAGCCGCCGTCCAGGACCCGCACCCGGTCATGGCCGAAATAGCGGAGCGACCACCAGACGCGCGCCGCGGCCGTCGAGTCGGCGTCGTCGTACACCACGACGAGGCGGTCCGACGACACCCCGGCGCGCCGCATCGCCGCCTCGAAGTCCCTGGCGGCGGGCAGCGGGTGCCGCCCGGCCGGGCCCGGCGGCCCGGTCACCTCCCCGTCCAGGTCGACGAAGACCGCGCCGGGCAGATGGCCCTCGCGGTAGGACTCGATCCCCGGGGGGCCGGCCAGCCGCCACCGCGCGTCCAGCAGCACCACGGGCGCCCGCCGCCTGATCAGCCGGTCCAGCGCGGGCACGTCGATGAGGGGGTTCACACCGCCAGTCTGAACGCCGTCGCCCGGGTTGGGGAGAGGTGAATCCTGGTTCGTCACAGTCATCCAGGCTACGCAGTTCCTCCGCTCATGTCGGCCCGGACACGGTGAGCATCGGCACCAGCCGCTCCGCCGCGATCATCGAGCCGTGCATGCCGACCATGCGCTCCAGCCACGGCTCCCGCTCGGACGCGACGATGGCCAGACCCCCGTGCGGGACCGCGACCACGTCCCCGATCCGCTCGGCCATCCCGGGCGCCACCGGGCCGAACCAGCCGTCCGCGACGGCCTCCTCGCGCGGCACCACCCACGCGCGGTCGCCCACGACCGCCCGCCACGCCGCGAGGACGTCGTCGCGTGCCCCCGGCTCGGCGTACACGTAGCGGCAGCGCGCGTCCCCGCCGAGCATCGCGACACCGTCCAGCAGCGCGGGCGTCCGGTCGACGTCCAGCCGCTCCCCCGGGTCGACCATCCCGTGGTCGGACGTCACGCACAGCAGCGCGCCGGGCGGCAGCACGCTCGCGATCCGCTCGGCGAGCAGATCGACGAACCGGAGCTGGAACCGCCACTCCGCCGAACCCACGCCGCGGCGGTGCCCGGTCGCGTCCAGGTCGGAGTGGTACACGGTCACGTACGCGCGGTCGCCCTCCCGCAGCGCCGTCCCCGCGCGGCCGACGAGCTCGCCCAGGGCGTCCGCGGGGAGGTACTCGGCGCCGCGCGACGTGGCGCGGCTCAGCGGGGTGCGCCGCAGGTTCCACAGCCCGATGTACCGGACGGCGACGCCGTCGGCGACGGCCCGCTCGTACACGGTCGGCACCGGCTGGAACTCGCCCGGGTCGACCCCGGCGTCGTCGCTCCAGCGCAGCAGGTTCAGCAGCCCGCCCGCCTCCGGCACCGCGACCTGGAGGCCGAGCAGCCCGTGCCCGCCCGGCGGCAGGCCCGTGCCGAGCGACGCGATGCTGGTCACCGTCGTCGCGGGCAGCCCGGCGTCGATCGCGCGGCCGCCCAGCGAGGTGAGGAACGGGGCCTCGTCCGGGTGGGCGCGCAGCTGCTCCCAGCCGAGCCCGTCGACCAGCAGGACGCAGACGCGCGCGGCGGGCGGCAGCCCCAGCACGTTCGCCGCCCCGGGGACGCCCAGCGCCGCCAGCACCGACGGCGACACGTCGGCGAGGGTGCCCGTCCCGTAGCGCGGGACGGGCGGCGGCGGTGCGGTCACCGGGCGGTCGCGGCGGACAGCGCCTCCGCGAACGCCAGCACCTGCCCGACGGCGTCCGCGCCGTCCGCGGCCTCGCTCACCCGCAGCGACAGGTCGTCGGCCGTGACGCTGCCGGTGTAGCCGTGGTCGGCCTCGCAGTTCTCGTCGCCGCAGGTCGCGGGCTCGAGGTCGATGTGGGCGATGGCGCCCCACCCGATCGTCAGGACGACCTCGGTGGGGGGCACGCCCGGCACGTACGACGCGGGGTCGGGGACGACCCGCGTCACCGCCACGGACTGGACGCGGTCCAGCTTGACGGCCTCGGTGGTCGTGGAGGCGTGCGGCCGGGGCATGCCCTCGCCCGGGGGGTGCTCGTCGGTGTGGCACACCAGCAGCCGGCTCGCGGACAGGACCAGCACGGTCACATGCCGGCGCACCTCCATCGCCGGGTCGAACGTCGCCTCGTGGTGCACCACGTAGGCGGTGACCGGCTCGTCACCGACGGCCGACTCGACCGCGTCCGCGACCAGGGCCGGGTAGTAACCGCTGCGCTCGATGGCCGTGCGCAGCCCGTTGGCGGTCGCTCGCGTTTCCCTCATGGCCCCATCCTGCCTTGTTCGGGCCCGGACGTGCACACGACCGGGCCCGGCGACGCACCCGGCGTCCGCCCGCGCGGTCATCGCCGCCCCTCCGGGGTACGAAACGGACATGAGTGACAAGGATCCGCTGCCGGGCCCGCCGCCGGTGCCGCCGCCCACGCCCGACCCGGCGCCGCCGCCCCAACCGCCCGTCC